>JALREU010000227.1 GCA_023256705.1 Rickettsiales bacterium | reverse complement strand
AATAAATTTTGAAGTAGTTTTTTGAACTAATAATTTTAACAATTTTGTATCAAACTTTTCAGTATCTTCGGGAATATCAAAATTAAAAATCGTCACACAATTTTTTTGACGCAAACGGTCAAGAATATGGATTATTTTATCAATGAAAACTGAATTATTTAGTAAAAGATTTGAATCCTTAAAAACAATAATTGCAGGGCTATTATCAATCAAACATGACTCAATTTTATATAAAAGATATGATAAAATTGGCACTAAAACAAATGCCTCACTTTTAAAACTTGTTAAATCAAAGCCCATCATGCGATCGCTCCAATTTATTTCTTTTGGATGATCAAAAATTCTTTTTAATTCGCCCTCATCCCAAAATTTAAGTATTTCGTAAATATTTTTGGTCTCTTCATTATCAAAAACCTTAATAGACTCAGAAAAATTGTTTAACTTATTAGTGATTATTTTTTCAACCATTTTTTCAATTGCCATAACCTCGCTTTCAGGAATTTTGTCGATGGAATGATAAATGAAACTTTGAAAAAAGTCGGTTAAAAACTTTTTATAATTATTGGTATTATTGTGGTCAAAGGGATTGATTTTTAAACATCTCTTATCTTTTGGATCTTGGAATGCTAGATCGTAATAAAAACCACCCATCATTTCGATAAAATTTCGGGCCTTATTGTCAAAATCAATATAATAAATCTTGGTATTGTAACGCCTCGATTGTGCCAATAAAAAATTTATTAACACCGTTTTTCCCGAGCCAAAACCTCCGATAAACAATGTATGGCCGACATCTAATTCATGAAAATTGAAAAAATATGGAGTGTTATTGATAGTTTTAAAAGTTGTTAGAGCTGGTCCCCAATATGTTCCCGATATTGAACCCGAGTCAAAACTGTAAAGAGAGCCAAAGCCAGCCATGCGATAGGAGTTTATAACTTTTTGGCGCTTAAGAAATTTAAAATTACCGGGTAATTGCGCCCAAAAAGCTGGCTCTAGATTCATTCTTTCTCGAACTCCAGTTATACCAGCATTTGATAATTCAACAATTGCTAAAGATAAAGCACTTTCAAGAGCTTTTGGCGTATC
>JALREU010000226.1 GCA_023256705.1 Rickettsiales bacterium | reverse complement strand
TAAACGACAATGCCAGTATAATTTGCTGTCAATATTGTTATTTTTATCAAAATTTAGTTTTAGTTTAACGCAAGTTTGGTGGTCAACTTCTTCAAGTGAATTAATATCAGAAAAATTAGAAATTAAGTAAGGACGTTTTTTATTTGCACAAGATAACATAAAAACACAAAGCAAAATTGTTAATGTTTTTAAAAAATTATCATTCATTATAAAAAAACTATTAAATTAAAATTTAATTCAAATATGAATTTGCTGGTTGGTCTAGGAAATTGCGGTAGAGAATATGAAAATACCCGCCATAATTACGGATTTTTACTAATTGATAATATTATTTCAACAAACAAATTTATTTACCAAGGTAAAAAATTTAACAGCGATTTTTATGTTGGTCAAATCAATCAAAAAAAAATTATTGCAATTAAGCCTCAAACCTACATGAACTTGTCTGGAGAAGCGGTAATTGATGTAATAAATTTCTATAAAATTTCACCAAAAAATTTAATCGTTTTTCACGATGATTTGGATTTAGTTTTTGGTAAAATTAAATTTAAAATCGGTGGAGGAAACGGCGGTCATAATGGCTTAAAATCAATCGATGAAAAAATTGGTATCGAATATGGAAGGCTTCGGCTTGGAATTGGAAGGCCTCAAGATACCAGATATGATATTTCTGATTATGTTTTGTCAAAATTTACAAGCGATGAACTTAAGTTTATTCAGGCTTTGAACTTAAAAATTTCTAACAACATTAACATATTGTTGGAAGGTGATCTTCAAAATTTTTTGAACAATATTTACAAATAAAATCATAAAAATTTTGCTAAAGATCGAATGTTAAGTCGCGATTGTTTTTGATTGCATTTTGAAGCTTGTCTTTAGGATTTTTGGTATTTTCGATATTTTTTTTTGGTTTAACGGTTTCTTCGATAATTTTTAATTCACGTTGTGGCAAAGGAATTTTTATATTGTTCTCTTTAAATTTATCAAAAATATTTACCATAACATCGCTTTTGGCCCCCATTCTGCCCTCGACAATATCATTAATCCAAAAATATAAAATCATTGTTATGTCATATTCGTTAAGATTGC
>JALREU010000225.1 GCA_023256705.1 Rickettsiales bacterium | reverse complement strand
ACAGCTAAACTTAGTTTTAGAAAGCAAAAAAATTATCAGCGCTTTAAGTATTATTTTTGAAAGCGCTGATACTTTTGAAAATAATTCTAGCCCAATTTAATAGCAAATTTTAGCTATTTTTATGTCGAGTAATTGCCTCTTGGATTAATTGTTTAGCTTTAATAGCACCTTCAAAACTTTTAACTTTAACCCATTTTCCCTTCTCAAGATCTTTATAATGCTCAAAAAAATGTTTGATTTTATTGACTAAATTTTCAGGAAGCTCAGAAATATCATTGATTTTTTCGTAAACCGAATTGAGTTTGTGGGCTGGAACCGCAAGAATTTTCTCGTCCATACCTTTTTCGTCTTCCATAATCAAAACCCCGACCGGCTTAACCGCAATCACTGCTCCAGGTACAATCGCAAAATCAGAAACCACCAGAACATCAGCTGGATCACCATCTTCGGATAAGGTGTGCGGAATAAAGCCATAATTGCACGGATAATACATTGGAGTAGCAATAAAACGATCGACAAAAATTGCACCACTTTCTTTGTCCATTTCATATTTAACTGGATCCGCGTTCATTGGGACTTCGATTATCACGTTTACTTGATTTGGCGCGTCTTTGCCAACAGAGATTTTGTCGATATTCATAAATTTTGATTGATTTTGATATTGAAGAAAGTGAGAGGTGATTTTTTACAAATTTTTTATTAAATCAACCTTTGGTTTAATTAACCTCTAAAACACAGCTTCCACCTTGACCACCGCCAATGCACAAACTTGCTAATCCACGATTTTTGCCACGGCGCTTGAGCTCGCGCAAAAGATGAATTATGATTCTTGCTCCCGACATCCCAACGGGATGACCTAAGGCAACAGCGCCACCATTAACATTGAGAGTTTCTGGATTGATTTCGCCAATCGCCGATTTGCCAAAATTTTCTTGGCAAAATTCGTTCGAGGCGAAAGCTTTTACACATCCCAATACCTGAGCTGAGAAAGCTTCGTTAATTTCAATTAAATCGAAATCAGATAATTTTAAACCAGTTTTATCGAGCAATTTTGCGGTAGCAAAAACTGGACCAAGCCCCATCCGCGAGGGCTCTAAACCAGCATATTCA
>JALREU010000224.1 GCA_023256705.1 Rickettsiales bacterium | reverse complement strand
GAAAGAGTTAAAAACTACTGGGGTGCAAATTTGCCGATAAATCGCGGACGCCATAATTTCGATAAAATTATTTACGATTATTATCGCGATAATAATGTTTTGGTTGAGGCTTTTAAGGCTCAAAAATATGATATTCGAGTTGAAAACATTGCTCGCAATTGGGCAAATATGTACAACATTAAAGCCGTTGAAAATGGCGAAATTATCAAGCGCGAAATTGAGCATCAAATGCCGGCACCAACTCAAGTTTTTGTTCTTAATTTACGCCAAAATAAGTTCCAAGATATCGCTCTTCGCAAGGCTTTAACTCAAGTTTTTGATTTTGAGTGGCTTCGAGAACATATTTTTTATGGCTCTTACACTCGCAATCAAAGTTATTTCACAAACTCCGATTACGGCTACAAAGATTTTTTACTCCCGCACACCAACGGCGATGGATTTAATCGTCAAAATATCATCAAGGCACAAAGTGATTTACTTTCGGCGGGTTATAAAATTATTGATAATCAACTAATTAGCCCGCATGATTCTAAGCCAGTCGAGATTGAATTTTTAATTGATCAAAAAGCTTTTGAAATGGTGATTGCGCCATTCATAAAAAATTTAAAAAAACTCGGTATTAAAGCTAAAATGCGTTTTGTCGATGAAAATCAATTCCAAACCCGCCTTAATAACTTTGATTTCGATGTCATTGTGGGCGTTATTCCTCAAAGCATAGTTCCGGGTTCGGAGCTTTTTGCTTATTTTCATTCATCGCAAAAAAATATCAAAGGTTCCGCTAATCTCAGCGGTTTAAACGATAAATTAGTTGACGATTTAGTTGAAAAAATTGCCAGCGCTAAAACTAAAAATGCGTTAAAAATTTTATGTAAAAAGCTTGATAAGCACTTATTGGAAAACTATTATCTTATCCCGCAATGGCATAACAACAAGCATCGCATTTTATATCGCAATATTTTTGAATTTCCTAAAAATCCGCCCAAATATTCGCTTTCACTCGATAGTTGGTGGATCAAATAATTTTAACTTAATTTATTTATGTTCATTCAAACTGAAGAAACTCCCAATCCGGCAACTCTAAAATTTATTCCCGATGGTAATGAGGTTTTATC
>JALREU010000223.1 GCA_023256705.1 Rickettsiales bacterium | reverse complement strand
TCTTGATGATAACGCCATAATCAGCCCAGCTGATGGCGTTATCACCAGAGTTGAATACGGTGTTGAAGCTCCAGATGAGCTTGGTTATGGTAAAGAAAAATTCAATAAAATTAGTGTTTTCTTGAATGTATTTAATGTGCATGTCAATAGAGTTCCGATTTCTGGTGTTGTTTCCAAAGTTATTTATCGCCCTGGAAAATTTTTAAGTGCCAATAATGAAGATGCAAGTGTTGAAAATGAAAGAAATGCCGTTGTGGTCAAAACCTCAAAAGGTCAAGATGTAATTTTTGTTCAAGTAGCCGGTTTAGTTGCTAGAAGAATTTTATCGGATTTAAAAGAGGGTCAAGAAGTTCAAGCTGGACAAAGATATGGTATCATTAGATTTGGAAGTCGTGCAGATATTTACTTACCTGAGTCAATCGAAATTAAGGCACTTCTTGGTCAAACTATGATTGGTGGAGAAACAATTATTGCTAAAATAAATTAAAGAAAAATGCGTTCATCAAATATTTTAAAACTAGCTTCAAAAAGAGAAGAAGCGAGAATGGGTGGTGGTCAAAAAAGAATCGATATCCAGCATTCAAAAGGAAAATTAACCGCAAGAGAGCGAATTGAAGTTTTGCTCGACCCAGATTCTTTCGAGGAATATGGTCTTTTTGTGGAGCATCGTTGCAATGATTTTGGCATGGATGAAAAGCGTCATCCTGGAGATGGTGTAATTACTGGTCAAGGCACCATTAATGGTCGTTTGGTTTTTGTTTATAGCCAAGATTTTACGGTCATGGGCGGTTCTCTTGGAGAGGCTCATGCTAAAAAAATATGTCATATTTTAGATCGTGCCATTCAAGTTGGAGCACCAGTCGTTGGAATTAACGATTCAGGCGGTGCCAGAATTCAAGAAGGAGTTGATTCACTTGCTGGTTATGGTGAAATTTTCCAGCGCAATATTGATGCCAGTGGTGTTATTCCGCAAATTTCTCTAATTATGGGACCTTGCGCAGGTGGAGCAGTTTATTCTCCTGCTTTAACCGATTTTACTCTAATGGTTGAAAATTCATCCTACATGTTCGTAACTGGTCCAGATGTAGTTAAAACTGTAACTCACGAAACTGTA
>JALREU010000222.1 GCA_023256705.1 Rickettsiales bacterium | reverse complement strand
TCTTAATGAATATGCAAGAATTATGCACCATCAAACAATATCAACTTCCTGTAAAAATTTTTATTATCAATAATCGTTATATGGGCATGGTGCGTCAATGGCAAGAATTGATTTATGAAAAACGCGAAAGCCAATCTTATATGGAATCGCTTCCAGATTTTATGAAACTAGCAGAGTCATTTGGCATCAAAGGAATTGAGTGTGATAACCCAGCTAAGCTCGATGAAAAAATTCTTGAAATGGTCAATCATAAAGGTCCAGTTCTATTTAATTGCCTCGTCGATAAGGCGGAAAATGTATTTCCGATGATACCAGCTGGTTCGGCTCACAACGAAATTTTACTTGGAAGCCAAGCCAAGCAATATATAACAAAAGACATTAACGCCGTATAGCTTATGACCGAAATTTCAAAAAGACATGTGATTGCCGTTTTAATTGACAATGAATTCGGAGCTCTAGCCCGAGTAGTAGAATTATTTTCCGCTCGAGGCTATAATATCGAGACCCTAAGCGTTGCTCCAGTTTCAAGTGACAAAAAATTATCAAGAATTACCATCACTACTTTTGGAACCGATAAAACTATCGATTTAATTTGTAAATTGCTTTGCCGAATTGTGCCAGTTCACTACGCAGCCGAGCTAACCAAAAACGATGATTATATTGAACGAGAACTTTGTTTAGCTCAAATTATTTGCGATAAAATTCAATTAAAAAACGCTATTGAAAATTTGCAACAATTCCGCTCTCAAATTATTGACAAGGAAGAAGATTCTTCAGTTTTTGAAATTATTGGCACTTCATTTGAAATTGAAGAAGCCATTAAAATCCTTGAAAATTATGGCTTAACAACAGTTTCAAGAACTGGAATTGCCGGTGGCTTTAGAGGAAAAAAACGACTCGACCAAATATAATCATGATTGACTTAAAATTAATTCGCGAAAATCCACAAAAATTTGATGATGCCATGAAGTCTCGTGGTAACTCTCTTCGTAGTGAAAAAATTTTATATCTTGACGAGCAAAATCGTCAAAAAATCTTTTCAATTCAAGAATTACAAGCCAAAAGAAATAAAATTAGGGGTCGAAAATGGTACCACGGAGACACCAAGAAGTGAACTAGAACA
>JALREU010000221.1 GCA_023256705.1 Rickettsiales bacterium | reverse complement strand
GAGTATATGTAGCTTTGAGCATAATCGCGGAATTTAAAACGGTCGTAATTATAGCCGATATTGGCAAATAATATATCCTGAAAAATATTGAATGATGATGTTAATTTAAATTGTTGAATTTTTTGAACCTTTAATTTTGAAATTGAGCGATTGGTCCAATTATTTTCATCAATATTGCCATCATAACCTTTTCCAAGCCAGTCGTAATCATACATTAAGCCGCGCTCGCTTCCGTGATCAATATTATTTGAATATTTAAAGCCAATATTAAAAATTTCAGATAATCTGCGGTCAAATTTTAATGATAGCATTTTTACATCACGAATTCCCCAATCAAGGTGACTAACTTTTTTGTTACCACTATAAACGATTTCTTGAGCCTTGCCATTTAACTTGCCAATGCCAATTTCAAAGGAATTTTGGAAAATTTTAATCGAATTATTTGTAAGATTTTGATTTTCATTTGGGGCTTCAATGGTCTGGATTTTTGCAGAAGTTTCAACATTGAGTTTGTTAATTTTGTTGATATTTTTCTCTTGATTAAGAGAAGATTTTTTTTTGATTTCTTTCGCTTCAAGATTTTTAAAAGAAGATGTAAAAAAAATAAAAAAGCTTAATAAAAAAAAATTGATAATTTTTGTTTTTTTCATAAGATTTTAAAAATTGTAACCAAAATTAATTCCAAAACTAGAAAATTTTGAGGAAAAGCTAGAATATAATTTATCATTATCATTTAAAGTGGTTTTTGATTTTGTCAAATTTATTTTTTGAAAATTATAATTTAAATTTATGTTAAAATTTTGAGAAATTTTATTTTCAAGTTCGAAACCTAAATTAATATATTTGGCATTTTTAAATTTATTTCTGGTAATTAAGTTGTTATTTTTGTTATTAATTCTTAAAGCCATTGAGGCTTTATTTGAATAAGATGAAGATATTTTTAAATTCGTAATTTCGTTAATTATAGGTATTTGAATTTCAAGTCCAACATAGGGTATTTTGTATTTGGTATTAAAATTAGCATTTCTTTGAGTTGGGTATTTGTCGGTAATTATATCAAGAATGTTGCCGCTGGCAAAGTTACTTGATGTTATGGTTTGAAAAATATATTCATCGAAGATTAATTGA
>JALREU010000220.1 GCA_023256705.1 Rickettsiales bacterium | reverse complement strand
CACTTAAAAATCAAGAATTATTATATGCAAAACAGGTTTGGCAAAAAAAATTTAAATTTCTCCCATCCTCTAAAGAGGAATGGTCAAAACAAGCTCGCTTCCTTCAAAGTCGCGGATTTGATGTCTCTCTCATAAAAAAAATATTGAATGCCAAGGAAGAATAGTTAGCGTATGTCTACTTCATCAAATCATCCAATTATTTCTAGCGAAGAAATTAGAAATATATTTCTAGATTTTTTCAATAAAAAACAACATCAGGTTGTAGCCTCGAGTTCTTTGGTCCCCGGAGAAGATCCTACTTTGCTATTTACAAACGCAGGTATGAATCAATTCAAAGACGTTTTCTTAGGTTTTGATAAACGTAATTATTCTAGAGCGGCTTCAAGCCAAAAATGTGTCAGAGCCGGCGGTAAACATAACGATTTAGAAAATGTAGGTTATACAGCAAGGCATCATACTTTTTTTGAAATGCTTGGAAACTTTAGCTTTGGTGATTACTTTAAAAAAGATGCGATTCAGTATGCATGGGAACTACTCACTGAAATTTACAAAATACCCAAAGAAAGACTTTTGGTTACGGTCTATAGTGAAGATGATGAAGCTTATGATATCTGGGCCAAATTAATCGGCATTCACGCTGAAAAAATTATCCGCATTGGAGATAATAAAGGCGCCAAATATGCATCAGATAATTTTTGGATGATGGGAGATACTGGTCCATGCGGTCCATGTACTGAAATTTTCTATGACCACGGAAATCATATACCTGGTGGACCTCCTGGATCTAAAGATGAGGATGGCGATCGTTTCATTGAAATCTGGAATATTGTTTTTATGCAATATAACCGTGATGAAAAAGGTGTTATGCATGCGTTGCCAAAACCTTCAGTTGACACTGGTATGGGTCTGGAAAGAATCAGCGCGGTGCTTCAAGGTGTTCATGCAAATTACGAAACAGATTTATTTATACCGCTCATTAAATCAGCGGCAAATATAACAAAAACATCGGATATCAACCATCCTTCATTAAAAGTGTTATCAGATCATATACGCGCTTGTACATTTTTAATTTCGGACGGTGTGATTCCAAGTAATGAAGGTCGCGGTTATGTTTTAAGAAGAATTATT
>JALREU010000021.1:526-17060 GCA_023256705.1 Rickettsiales bacterium | reverse complement strand
CATAAATACTCCTGTAAATTTTGTTATTATTAATTGAACAATTTTACAGAGTGTCAGATTAAATTCAAACTATTGCATTTAAATCCTGGTTGTCCAACCCCAGAAATTTGAGCTTGACCCATTCCAACAGGTCTAGGTGAGCTTGACGCCTCTTCAAAATCTCTTCGGGCTTTATCTATTTGCTTATCGTAATATTTGTCGATAATTTCTTTGCCTTTTGCAATAAAAAATTCTTCCAATTTATTTTTATTTGATTTTTCTTCTAAATATTCAACAATATCACCTAATGAATTATAGCAATATTCGTTTATTTTATCTTTATGCAACTTAAATTGCTCTTTATCATATGCACATAATTTACCATCATCATCAAATTGATATTCAACTGGATTTGGATTAAGTTGATTTGCCATAAATTGATCTAAAATATTTAGCGATTTAAATGTACAATTACCTCTAATTTGCATTTTTGTTGGAATTGAAACTGAATAAGAATATTCAACACCCCTTGGAAATATAATTCCTCTATGATAAAAAGCTTCACAATTATTGCTTGACCTATTTAAATCCATAAATTCATTTATAAAATCTTTAGTATTTTCTATTGCATGCAATAATTTGAAAGTGGAAGCTGCAAAAATTTGCTCGGCATTTCTATCAATTTCTTGTTCATCATTAACCCGATTGCCATCACAATAGGAAACTTCGGTAATTCGGTTATTTTTGTCAAATTTAAAAACAAAGAATGATCTATGTTGTAAAATTTCCGAGGACATTATCAAAAATTTACTATCGACTCCCTGAATTAATTTTTCATTATTTGGTATTTTAATAGCATCGTAGATAAGATTATAAATTTCATAAAATTTATTATCATCTTCAAAAAAATTCTTGGTTGCTTGATTGATGGTATTATGCTTATCATGAAAACTATTAAAAACTACTGGCAAATCTTTATCGCTATTGATCAATAATAAAATAACAGAAAAATCTTTTAACAATTTTATGGTTCCATTATCAATTGTTTCAAAACCAAATTTTTCTTTAAAAAATAATTGAATTGGCATTGTAAAATCAAGATTTTTTACTTTATTATCCAATGCATCGCTTAAAACTGAAATATCTTCAAAACCATCAAAAATATTTGAATCTTTTTCTAAAATAGAAAGTAATAAATCAGTCCGATTTGATCTCATAATTTTATCCAATAAGGAAGGCTCAACATCTGCAACATAATAAAGAATTTTTTTTAATTCATCTTTTTCAATATAGCTTAGAGCATCTCGAAAAAATCACCATCAACACTATAAATAAAATTATTTCTTGAAGGATCCTTAAAATCACCATCAAAAAAAGATGAAGCATTGGGAAATTTCTTTAAAATTTCAGCAAAAAATCTTGGGTTCTCCGATTCCAAGGATTCTTGAACCATAGATTTGCCAAATCTATTCTTGAAAAACATTAACTTTGGACAATTTTCACTAATAAAATCAAACATCTGTTCGTGATTCCTTTTTAAAATTTCAAAGATTGGAACTTCGCCATTATGATTTTCTAGAGTTAATAAATTTGGATTTACTTGGATTAAATGATTAAAAATTTCCAAATTACCTTTTTGAATAGCAAAAAGTGCTAATGAATTACCTTCGCTATCATTTAAACTATAAAAAGCGGGATTTGCCATTAACACTTAAATAATTCGGAATCATGATTTTCAATAGCACTAACTATCGCTAAAACACCATTTTCGTCGCGATTAAAAAACAAATTATGATTTAAAGTAACTAATTAATTGACAAGTGGATAATTTTTATCAGCAATAGCTTGCCAAAAAATTTGATTTTTTGGTTGAGGAATATTAGGCTGAATAAATTGACTTTGCATAGAAAAAATAAATTTTTATGGATAACAATTAATGACACAAGTTATTAACTCAAACTATTTTTTTATTTCAAATTAATAACACGACTTTTGATTACATAAAATTATTTGTTTTAAAAAATAGATTGGATAATTAAAATGATTCTAATGAACTTTCTTTTGGATTTTTAAATATATTACCCCCCAGTCATTTATAGATTGAAGTTGAACCATTTCAATATCGGCTTAATATATTTTTGTTTTGAGAAATTTTTTGTTAGAATGTAAAGCTAAAAAAACCAAAATTAATCTTTTACTTCAAAAAGGGATGAAAATTCTTACCAGCAATCCGCCATATTCAACTGAGTCATCTAAAATAATTCTACCGCCATGCGATGTAACGGCATCAAGGGCTATTGCCATGCCAAGCCCTGCCCCTTGAGATTGCTCGCTCTTATCAAGATTTCTTGCCTCATCAAGTCGATAAAATGGCTTAAAAACATTATTACGCTCTTTTTTTGGAATTCCTGGTCCATCATCTTCAATTTCAATGATTAAATTTTGATGCGATAAATAACATTTTATATAAACATTTTTAGCATGACGAAATCCATTGTTAACCAAATTGATAATTGCTCTTTGCAAGGCTAATTTTTTAATTGGAATTTCAGTATTAGGTTCAATTAGAATTTGATATTTAATATTATGTCTTAACTTTGTATAATGGTTGATAATTTTGTCGGTGATAAATTTATGAATTTTTACAATATTTATCTTTTCCTTATCATCGCCTCTAGCAAAATCCAAATATTCATTAATCAATTTTTCCATATCAATAATATCGTTTTTCAATTCTTCAATTTCTGTGGATTGAGGCATCATTTCAAGCTGTAGTTTCATACGAGTAAGCGGAGTGCGTAAATCATGCGAAACCGCCGAAAGCATATCGGTTCGTTGCGAAATTTGTCGCATTACCCGCTCCTTCATTTTCATGAAAGATATTGCCAAAGAACGCATTTCTTGTGAGCCACTGGGGCGTGGACTGGCAACATCTTGTCCGCGTCCAAATTTTTCAGCAACTTCGCTTAAATGGCGTAAAAAACGAATTTGATTTTTGAAAAAAATTATGGAAATAATCGAGGTGCCAATTACAGTAAAAACCATCCAGAAGGTAAATACACCAGCACTGGAGCTGGTAATTTTTTTGGTTGGAACATCGAATGCCAAAACCCCAGTTTTAGTTTGCACTTTAACGGTAATGAAACCTTCTTTTTCGCCATCTTCAAAAATTTGAAAAGGCTTTAAGCCGTGTAAATCAAGCTCTGATTTGAAACGATTATATGGGTCAAAAATCGGGTCGATATATTTAAAAAAACGATTTTTTCGCCAATCGCTATCGGCAATTTTTTTAGTTTTCAACCAGCGCCTATGTTCAAAAGCAATTTCCATTCCTGTAGTTTTTGACAAATCCTTCAACATCTCCTTATAACCCGGTTTATTGATGGAGTTTTTTACAAACACCATCTCGGCAATTACGCTTCGCGCCATATGTTTTGAAATTACATCAAGATGCGAGTAGTAAAAAACATAGATTGAGACAATCTGCACAATAACCGAAGAGGCAATAATTATTAAAAGCGTTCTGCCGAAAAGCGATCTGGGTAAAAATTTTTTCAACCTTTGCATTTGAGAAAATTTAGTTTATAATTCAAATTTAAATAAATTGTAACTAAATTTTTTAAATATGGAACATAAAATTACCGCCAAAAATGTGAATTTATTTTATAAAGAAAAACAGGCCTTATTTGATGTTAATATTAATTTCAAAGAAAAGTCAGTTACCGCCCTAATCGGACCTTCTGGTTGCGGAAAATCCTCATTTCTTCGTTGTTTAAATCGAATGAATGACACCATTGCCAATTGTAAAATCACTGGAGATATTTTTTTAGATGACACCAATATTTATCAAGACAATCTAGATTTAGTATTGCTTAGAGCAAGAGTTGGCATGGTTTTTCAAAAACCCAATCCATTTCCAAAATCAATTTATGAAAATGTCGCTTATGGTCCGAGAATTCACGGATTATTTCAAAAAAAATCTGAACTTGACCAAATCGTTGAAGAAAGCCTAACTAAAGCTGGAATTTTCAATGAAGTTAAGGATCGCCTACACGACCAAGCATCAGGATTATCTGGCGGACAGCAACAAAGATTATGCATCGCTCGCACTATAGCCATAGAGCCTGAAGTAATTTTAATGGACGAACCCTGCTCCGCTCTTGACCCAATTGCGACAGCTAAAATCGAAGAATTAATTGATGAACTCAAAGCTAATTTTACTATAATTATCGTGACTCACTCTATGCAACAAGCGGCTCGGGTTTCGGATATGACGGCGTTTTTTCATTTAGGAAAAATTATTGAATGCGACACCACCGATAAAATTTTCACCAACCCATCAAATCAGCAAACACAAGATTACATCACGGGGAGATTTGGCTAATGTTTGGATTTTCTTTGGCGGAACTTGCCATAGTTTTATTGGTAATATTATTTTTTATCAAACCCAAGGATTTGCCTGAAATTGCCCGCTATATTGGTAAGGCAATTTATCATGGCAAAAGATTATATGAAGAATTAAAAAGATCGCTCAAAGATTTAGAAAAAGAATTTGAAATCGATAATCTTAAAAATGAAATAAACAACGCCATCGTTGAAGAAAAAATCAAACATGAGGAAGAAGAGGAAACAATTATAGTTGATATGTATGGCAACGAGCATCGAGTCGGCAATTTAAGCCATGTTAGACCCGATTTAGCCAAGGAAGAATTGCATGATGAAATTAGCAAAAACAATTCACTAAATTTAGAAAATTTACAAAAAAAATCCTCAAAAATTAATGATTTGTAATAGCCCAAACTTCATCTGACACTCTATAATTTCTGACAGTAAAAATTCTAACAATTTGAACTATCAGAAATTTCTCTTTCATCATCATTTATTTTACTATTTTCGTCAATAGTTTTTTCAATTGCGATATGCTTGCTTTCCAAAAAAGTTTGATATGGAGTTTTTCCATAACAATATTTTCCAGAATGTGGTCTTTCATAATTATATTTTCTGATCCACTCATCAACATCGATTTGAAGCTCTTCTAGCTTGCTATAGAGCTTTTTTCTAAACAAAATATTATAACACTCATCTTGCATAGTTCTATGGAATCTTTCGCAAATTCCATTAGTTTGAGGATGTCTAACTTTTGTTTTAGAGTGATCAATATCTTCAATGCCAAGATAAAGCTGATAAGCGTGATCTTGAGGCTTGCCGCAATATTCAGTGCCTCGATCAGTAAGAATTCGATGAAGTTTAATATTTTCTTTTTCAAAAAATGGAATCACTTTATCATTTAAAATATCAGCAGCAGAAATAGCTGATTTATCAGTGTAAAGTTTAACAATTGCAACTCTTGAATAAGTATCAATAAAAGTTTGTTGATATATTCTTCCAATACCTTTAACAGTGCCTACAAGATAAGTATCTTGAGATCCAAGAAATCCAGGATGATGAGTTTCAATTTCTCCGTGAGCCTCTTTGGTTTCTTTGATTTTTTCCAAAGCTGCAATTTGCTCTTCAGTTAAAATAATTCCTTCTTGATTAACTTTAGCTTCAAGCGCTTTTAATCTTTTTTGAAAGTTTTCTAGATCATTGCGAAGCCAGACAGAGCGCACTCCAGCAGGAGATATTAAAATTCCTTTTAATTTTAATTCATTACTTGCACGAAGCTGACCAAAAGCCGGAAATTCAATTGCTAAATCAGTCACGGCTTTTTCAATATATTCAGGAACGCGATTTTTAACGATTGGTTTTTTACGACTTATTTCTTGTAGCGCAGCTTCGCCACCAGCTTCGTAAAGTTCAGAAAAACGATAAAATGTATCTCTGCTATAGCCCATTACTTTACAAGCTTGAGATACATTGCCTAATTGCTTTGCAAGTTCTAATAATCCTAACTTTGGTTTGATTATTTTTTGTGTTAATGTTTGCATAAATACTCCTGTAAATTTTGTTATTATTAATTGAACAATTTTACAGAGTGTCAGATTAAATTCAAACTATTGCACCTAAATCAACGATTTAGCTCATTTTCTGAGTTTTTTTGTTTATTTTCCTCTTGTTTGACCTCTTTTTGCCACTTTTTTGAATTTGGATTTTTTACTTTATTTTTAAAGACCCTACTCTGGGTCTCTACAGAATCTTGCTGTTGAACTTGATTAGCTTGCGACTGGTTAGATGATTGACTGTTATCACCTTTCAAATCAATTGCACCTCGCCGAAAATCTTTGAGCTCTTGCAAAATCTCATTAGATAGTTGCTCTGGCTTAAAATTTAAAATATCTTGCCCAACTAAATTTTTTAAGTCAGCATCAAGCACCTGAATATATTCACCGCCCAAGGTGCGCTCGACATGAAAGCCATCATAATTAATTAAAGGTTTATAAGTATTATTGGTTTGAGTAGCATATTTAGGCTTTACAACTTTTGGCGCTTCTTTTTCTAAATTTTGCAAAGCTTTTTGATGAACTTTTAAAGCAATTTTATTTAAATCATCAATTTTTTTCTGTGCTCTTTTTTTTAAGCCTTCAAGCATTTCAATTGCTTCTAAATCACCAAGCATTAGCAATTCAATCTCTTTGAGTAAAATCATTTCTATTAAATGAAAATGCGAATCTTTCACCACTCTATTAACATCATCCTTAAATAGACCTAACAATTTGGAATCTTCATAAATTTTTTTTATTACAAATAATTTTTCGATTTCATTTTCAATTCTTTGAATTAAATTAATTTTTTCTAAATCTTGCTCCTTAACTGCAATTTTCATCTGTTGAGATAAATTATTTTTTACCTCTTCTTCTTTGCTTAAAACTTTATTTTTGGCTTTTTGAACCTTGTTGTTTTTATAAAACATTTTTGTTTTTAACTAATGGATGATGTTGTAATACCGCTTGTTTAAGCTTATTTTCTTGAACTGTTGTATAAATTTCAGTTGTTGATATATCGCTATGTCCAAGCAACTCTTGTATCATTCTTAAATCCGCTCCTTTATTAAGCAAATGAGTGGCAAATGAATGTCGAAAAATATGAGGATGAACTCTAGTTGGGTCAATTTTTGCTTTAATTGCCAACTCCTTTAACATCCGATGAAATCTTTGTCGAGAAATGGGTTTGTCTTCAAAATTATATGTTGCTGGATTATGTGATGAAATTTTATTAACTTGGCGTGATGCCCGAAAATTCCCTACAAAAAGCCATTTTGAATAACTTAAACCAACCTCTTTTCTTTTAATCAAAAATTTTTTCAAAATTATTTTAGAAGTATCATTTAAAGGGGCAATTCTTTCTTTATTTCCCTTACCTTTTACGATAATATAGTCTGCAATTGAATCACCATTGAAGATTATTGAATTAACCGGCAAATTTACCAACTCAGATACTCGAAGACCAGCCGAGTACATCACTTCAAGCATGCAAGAAAGCTTTAGACCAAACTCACTTTGGTCTTGCAAAATTACATCGAGCATTCGATTAACCTCATCTTCATTCAAAAATTTAGGAATTTTTCTTTCTCTTTTTGGAATATTAAGATCAAAAGCCGGATTATTAGCTATAATATTTTCTGACTCTAAAAAATTATAAAAACTCTTAAAAGTCGAAATTTTACGATGAATAGATGCAGGTTTTAAGCCTAATTGAGCAGTTGATGATAAATAATTTTGCAGGTCAAGACTATTGCATTTTATAAGATCTAAGGAATTTTCTAAACAATATTTTTCAAGCAAAATTAAATCATTTCGATAAGAATTAATGGTATTTTTAGATAAGCCATTTTCAACACGAATTTTGTGCAAAAAATTAGCAAGATTTGGATTGATTGAACCGAATTTCATTATTCAAACTCTTTAATTAATCTAACTTCTTCATCTTCATTATTTTTACAAATATTTACATTATTTGTTAGCTTTATAATTTTGGTAATATTTCTTTGTGGAATTTTATCATTTTGAGCTATAAGCTTTATACCTAAAGCTACAAATAAAGCAAAACTGAATATTATAATTATAAATTTTAGAAAAAAACTCATGAAATTGGTGAAAATAAGAAATTTAAAAATTTTGGTAGCATTCACAATTAATTTAACATTAATTTTTTTTAAAGCAAATATTTGTTTTGCCCAAATTTCAATTATTCGCGAATCTCAAACTGAAAAAACCATTCGCGATATAGCCATCAAGCTGTTTAAAAATGCTGGCTTAGAGGCTGAAAGCATCAAAATTTTTATTGTAAATGATAATTCAATCAACGCTTTTGTAAGTGGTGGTCAAAATATTTTTATCAATTTAGGTTTGATTCAAAAATTCGAAAATCCCGAAATAATTGCTGGGGTTTTGGCTCACGAAATTGGACATATTGCAGGCGGACACCTTGCTAAATCTAGCGAAATTTATAACAAAAATTTAACCACCACCCTAATTGGCTATCTTCTTGGAGTTGGAGCCATAGCTTCGGGCAATGCAGATGCTGGAACCGCACTGATTTTAGGAAGCTCTCACATTGGCAATAGAATGTCTTTAAAATATTCAAGAAATCAAGAAGAGGAAGCAGATATTTTGGCATTAAAATATCTTCAAGAAAGTCAATATCCAAATACTGGCCTTCTTGATATTTTAACCCATTTTCAACAAGAAAGTGTCGGCTTAAATTATCAAATAAATGAATTTGAATTGACTCACCCTATTTCATCATCAAGAATAAAATTAATTAAAAATTTTAATGAACAAAATCAATTTCGTAAATATAAATTACCTGCGAATATTTATTATAACTTTGGATTTTCGCGAGCAAAATTAAAAGGATTTCTTGAAGATATTAATGAAGAATTAATGAAGAATTACAACAATCTTGATGATAATTCTAGCTTGGTTTTAGCTATAAATTATCATCGCCAAGGTGATTTTAAAAATTCCCAAAAAATTTTAGATAAAATTATAATCAAACATCCAAAAGATGGATTTTTATATGAATTAAAAGCAGATTTTTTATTAAGTGAAAATAAGGTTTTTGAGGCGATTTATAATTATAAAAAAGCATTAAAATTTTTGGAGGCAAAATCAAAAGTTCTAGCTCAAATTAATATGGCAAGCGCAATTATTAAACTTCAAACCAATGATAAATTTTTGTTAGATTTTGCTTTAAAAAATCTAAAAAATGCTATGATTTACGAAGAGGATAATCCATTAATTTATCAAGAATTAGCCAAAATTTATTTTTTACAAAAACTTAATGCTCTAGAAAATCTTGCCTTAGCGCAATATAATTTTTTAATTAATAATCGTGAAAATACCGAAAAATATGCAAAAATTGCGATAGCCGAATTTGACAAATGCAACGAAAAAAACAATCTTAATAAAAATTGTCAATATTTATATCTAAAAATCAAAGCCCAAGATCTTCTTGTTTTTAAAGAATAGGTTATAATTTGCAATATTCGGTAATCATATAAATTAAGATCTACCATCACTTCCACCCATAGCTGGTCCTGACTGTTTATTGCCCAACGATTTTGGAGCTAATTCATTTAGTATTGGCGAACTATCTGGTGACGAACTTGATTCGCTAGATCTTGGCGAACTATCTGGACTTGATTTTGAATTAAATTTTTCAAAATAATCTAACACAGAAATGCAAAAAACTCTTAAGGTTCGATTATCATTAACCGCGGTAATTTTATCTTTATTATATTGTCCAAAATAACAATCATTACCAAGCGCATTTTCCATCAATTCTAATGATTTGTTTTTGAAATCTTCAAAGCCATTTTTATCATAATCGCTTGTCATTAAATCTCTTATTTCCAATTCAAGCCTTTGCAAATTTTCGCCTTGACCCGTATTTTTTTCTTTAAAATTCTTAATTTCTTTCATAACTTTTATCGCACTCATCTTAACAATATCTTGAATACGCAATAAATTCCTCTCAATATCTAATAAACTTGGCAATGTTCTCTCTTGATGACTATTATAAATCTTTAAAATTTTAAATATAATTAAAGAATTATCTTTATACATTGATCCATCAATTTTTTTGATATTTTCTGGAATCTTTGCATATTCATCATACAATTTTTCACATAATTTTTCCAAAAATTTAGGATTACCCGCCATAATTGAAGATAAAAAATATGTTTCAAACAATCTGAGATTACCTAATTCAGAAATTTTGTTAATAAATGATCTATCCATATCATCAAATGATGTTTTAATTAAATTTTTAGAAGGCTCAATTTGATCCATATAGCCATTTAAAACCAATAAATAACCAATCTCAGCTTTTTTTAATTCTGAATTATCAATAGATTTATTTAAATCTTGGCTTGAATCAAGTCTAAATCCGCTATCGCAAATAATTTTTAA
The DNA here is from genome assembly GCA_023256705.1 of Rickettsiales bacterium. Taxonomy (GTDB): domain Bacteria; phylum Pseudomonadota; class Alphaproteobacteria; order Rickettsiales; family UBA1997; genus CAILUF01. The sequence goes on along the minus strand of JALREU010000021.1, from coordinate 6,729 downwards.
CCTACCAAATTCACAATTTTCAATACAAGATAACATAACTTTTTCTTTGAAAAGTTTTTTTTGTGGATCTTCAGGATCTGCGAATTCAATTGGCGCAAATAATTCTTTAAATTTTTCATCACTTCCAAATCCCAATCCTAAATAATCGGCTAATTTATCGATATTGACGACATCGGATTTTGGATTTTTTTGTAATTTATCATTAACAAAATAATTGACTATATCATCGCTTTCTTTCTTGCTGGCAAATAAATCTAACGATAACAAATCTAATTTTTTTTTATCTAATTTTTGTGACCTTTTCAAATCAATATAACTTTCAGCCTTATCCTGAGCAGTAAGAATATTTGGACTTTGAAGCTGTTTTTTATAAAAACCTTTTTCATTAAAAAATTTTATCATTTCTAAATTTTCAGCTTCAATTGCAAGCTCAGCTAAATTTAGACCATTTGCAAACATTTTTTGACTAAATTTTTCAAAATTTTCTTTTAATTCTTGGTTTGTTCGTGGGTTTTTTTCTTTCATCTTTTGTAAATTAATATCACGATCCATAAGGATATTCTGAGCAACTAATTTTTGCATTTTCAATTCAGATTCTTGAAATTTTGGGATTAATCTTTCTATTTCTTCCCGAGATTCTTCATCTTTGGGATTGAATTTAAAAAATTTTGGCTCCGAATCTGGATTTTTGCTGTCAACAATACCAATTTTTATTTCATTTTCTGGCGTTTTTTCTAATGATTTGATTTTTTTATCATTTATTTGCAGGTGCAATTCTAAATTTTTTATTCCAAATTCATTGCCAATAAACTCATTTTTATTTTGTGTTGCAGGTTTAAATTTAAATAACTCCCTAAGTAATAATGAATAATTATATTTAAATCTATTCAACTCTTCTTCGTCTGAAGTTTTTTGAAATTTTTGTTCATATAGTTTCATTACATCTTTAAATGCTTTTTTTAAATCGCTTTTAATAATTTCCTTATTTTCTGGAGATGAATGAGAATTTGTAGTTATTAAGCCAATTAACTCAAAACATTCGCCAAATTTTTCTGGTTGCTTTAACGCATAATCACAAATTTGGTATATGCTAGAAAAATCTTGATTTTGAAATTTTTCTAATCTTAAATTTTTTCCTAACTCGCTACTAATATGTTTTGCAACCTGAATATAACCTTTTTGGCAGGCATATTGAAAAACACTTAAGCCAGAACTATCTTTAGTCGAATAAAATTTTAATTTTTGACTATCGTTTTTACCATTAGTTATTTTATTCAATAACTCAATTCTGTCTTTTTGTCTACTATTTTCTAACGGAATATTTTCATCATGACCATAGCTAGAGCCAAGGACCGCATAAAAAACCAAATCACTTTTAAATTCTGATTCAAATTCACTTGCTTTTTTTGCTTTTAATACATCAAAACATTGAACGTTATTACAAATAGCGGTATATTTTATTAAACTTGAAACAAAATTTTTCCCATTATTTTCGGCATTTTTAGCTTAAAGTTTTTGCAAATATGCAGGTCTATTAAATTCTATCGCATAATGAGATAGGGTTTTACGAGATTCGTCAACTGAATTTACACTAAAACCTTTTAAATTTCATTCATCAAATACCCCATTTATTATCTTTTGTCTTAATTCACTATATTTATTTTCGTTCGCAGATGGAGTTCTTGGAGGTAGTATTGCTGGAGCGGAAGTTAAAGGGGTATTAGATGCTTGATCATATAAAGAAATACCGAACTCCTCTTAACTATGTGGTTTATTATCCTCTTTCATAAAATAATATTTAACTTTAATAATGCTTGTTAGTCATTTAAAAAATTAAATATTATTTTATAATAGTAAATATTTTTTTTATTTTTATTAAAATAATTTGAGCATATTCAATTGTCTTCGACTAAAATCTTTTAAATCCTTAATTGGTTCATCCTCAATAATACAAGCTAAATCAAATAAAGTGGCCACTAAGTCTGAAGCCTTTTCTTTACTAGATTCATCATTAATCATATTTTGCAAATTTTTAATAATTTGATTATTTGGATTAATTTCTAAAATTTTTGCCGATGCAGAATTTAGTTGTTTTTGCTCAAGCAAATATCTTTCTAAGCGCATATCCATTGCTCTTGAACCAATTGCTAAACATACTGGGGAATCGGTAAGTTTCTTGGAAATTCTTGCGACTTCAATTTTTTCACCCAAAATATTTTTAATAAAATCAAGCATTGGCTGAAACTTTGAATCGGTAATGTCTTTGCCGTCATCGCTATCTTTAGCATCATTTTTAATTTCATTATTTTCATCTTTGACATTTTCTTTATCTATATTTTCTAAATCAATATCATGACGATTTATTGATTGAAATTCTTTATCTTTAAATGGCAAAACTACCGTGACCCAAAACTCGTCAACCGCATCAGTTAAATACAAAACTTCAACTTCTTTTTTTCGAAACATTTCTAATTGTGGCGATGATTCGATTTTTTCAATCGACTCACCTGTCAAAAAATAAATTTTATCCTGATTTGGTTTGGCACGCTGAAGATACTCGCTCAAAGTGATGTATTTATTTGGTGATTTTGAAGAATAAAATCTAGAAATTTCTAAAATTTTGTCGCGAAAATCCGAAGATTCGCACAAACCTTCTTTCAAAACTGCCCCAAAATTATTCCAAAATTCTAAATATTTTTCTTCGTCATCCTTAGCTTTCTTTTTTAATTCTGATAAAACTTTGTTAACGACATTTTTACGAATTTTATCAATAACTACGCTATGTTGCAAAGTCTCGCGAGAAATATTGAGAGGTAAATCATCAGAGTCAATTAAGCCCCTTAAAAACCTCATACAAGCTGGAACCAAACTCAATTCTTCGCTAATAAATACCCTTTTAACATATAATTTAACCGAAGTTTTGCGATCAGGATGATATAAATCAAAAGGTTTTGAACTTGGTATAAACAGTAAATTGGTATAGCTTACCGCCCCTTCAATTTGATTATGAATAGTCATAAATGGCTCATTTGGGAGGTGGGCAATATGTTTAAAAAATTCATTATATTGCTCGGCAGAAATTTGCTCCTTAGGCTTTTTCCATAGTGCTGAGGCGGTATTTAGATTTTCTATTTTAGCTCCCGCTTCTAAATTTTCTGGAATAAATTCAATCGGAAAATTTATGTGATCCGAATAAGTTTGCACCACATGCTTGATATGAAATCTATCTAAAAAATCCTTGGCATCTTTTTTTAAATGTAAAATAATTTTGGTACCTTTGGTGGCAATTTTTTCAGATGCCTCGGCAATAGAAAATTCGCTTGTACCTTCCGATTTCCAGTGCCAAGTATTATCGTCATTATATTTTTTTGAAAAAACTTCAACCAAATTGGCAATCATAAAAGCCGAATAAAAACCAACTCCGAATTGACCAATTAATTGCAAATCTTTCTTATTATCACCTGTAAGTGATTTAATGAAACTTTCCGTACCAGATTTGGCAATGGTTCCGAGATTTTGCATTAAATCTTCGTGATTCATTCCAACCCCATTATCTTCAATAATTAAAAGATTTTTGGATTTATCAACCGATATTGAAATTTTTAAATCTTCATTTGGTAAATCTGGGTGTATTGCGTTTAAATATCGCATTTTGTCGCAAGCGTCAGAAGCATTAGAAATCAACTCACGCAAAGCAACATCTTTGTTGGCATAAAGTGAATTTATCATGAGATTTAGGATTTTTCCAACCTCAACATCGAAATTATATTGTTGCATTTTTTTAAAATTAAATTTTTAAAATAGAAGAAAATTGAATAATCAATATTTATTAACGATTAAGAAATTTTCAAGAGTCAAAAAATTCATCAATCAATTTATCATATTCAATTTTTAGTAAATTATTAAATTCTTCATTATCGAAATTTTTTATGCCCATTTCTTGCATAGAAATAACCCCAAAATCCTTGATACCACAAGGCACAATATGATTGAAATTACTTAAATCTGGGGCAATATTAATGGCAATGCCATGATAACTAACCCACCTTTTTACTTTAATACCGATGGCACAAATTTTCTTTTCACTAGAATTATGATTGACCCAAAGTCCAACTCGGTCTTTGCGTATTTCGGCGCAAATTTTATAATGACTCAAAACATTTATTACCCATTTTTCAAGAAATTCAACAAAGCGCGAAATATCTGGGTCTTTAGGTGCAAAAAATTGTTTTAAATCCAACATTAAATAAATAATTTTCATACCAGGGCCGTGATAAGTATATTTTCCACCGCGATTAGTTTTAAAAATTGGAATTGCTGAATTTTCAAGCAAATCATCATCGCGAGCTGAAATACCAGCGGTGATTACGGGATGATGTTCGAGAACCCAAATTTTAGAATTAGTTTTTTTGGCAATAATTTCGTCAACCTTTAATTCCATAAATTTGAAAGCCTCTTCAAAATTTACTAAATCTTTTGCAAAAATCCAATCAATGCTATTGCTCTTTAAAGTCATATTTATTAAATTTATTAAAACTACTTTTATTTTAGTTTTTTAAAAAAACAATTGCAAAAAAATTATGATTGGCAAACTTCGTGGAAAAATTGATTCAGTTCAAGAAGATAAATGCATCTTAGATGTTAATGGCGTTGGTTATTTGGTTTATATCTCTGCCAAAAATGCCTCAAATCTCAAAAATTTAACCCCTCAAGCTGAAATATCTTTATGCATCGAAACCGTCGTCAAGGAAGATGCAATTGAGCTTTATGGTTTTATGCAAGAAATTGAAAAAATTTGGTTTTTAGAATTAACCAAAGTTCAAGGCGTTGGTTCAAAGATGGGGCAAAAAATTTTAAGCGCTCTCAATATCGAAGAATTAGCCAAAGCCTTGAGTGTTGCCGATATCAAAACCTTCCAAAACATCTCAGGAATTGGACCAAAATTAGCTCAAAGAATTTGTGTTGAACTAAAAAATTCGCCAAAAAAACTCGGAATAGCTAGCGAATTTCTTGATAATTTTGCCACAATTAATCAAGAAAATTTCAATAATAACATCACCCTTGATGCCCTTTCGGCACTTGAAAATTTGGGCTATAAAAAACATGATTGCCAAAAATTCATCAATCATATTTTTACCAATGACCCAGAAATTACATTGGAAAATCTTATCACCCAAAGCTTAAGAGAACTCAGCAAGAAAAAATAAAATCATTTAGTCGTGCAAAATATAGCCGTGATTGCGAATAGTTTGAAGATAATGTGGCTGTTTTGGATTTGATTCGATTTTTTTACGAAGACGGGTTATGCTAACATCGATACTTCTTTCATCAATTCCACCCAATAATTCACTCAATGAATTTCTGCTTACAACCTTACCTTGATGTTGTGCCAAAATTTTTAAAATTCTGGCATCATTTTCGGTTAAATGGATAAATTCGTGCAATTTTTTTAATCTTAAATCGGACAAATTAAAACTAAAATCACCAAAGCTAATAATATTTTTAGAATTATAATTTTTTACTTCAGAAGTTTTGCGACGCAAAATATTGTTAATTCTAAGAAGAAGCTCTTTAGGCTCAAAAGGTTTTGGCATATAATCATCGGCGCCATTTTCTAGCCCCCTAATTCTATCGTCTGGCTCGCCTCTAGCGGTAAGCATTATAATTGGAGTTTGATTTTTTTGTCTAAATCTTTGCGTAAAATCAAAGCCATTTTCAATTGACATCATTACATCAACTATTAATAAATCAAAATCATTATTGACCAATAACTCATCGGCTTCTGATGTATCTTTAGCAAGGGCAATATCAAAATTATTATCGGTTAAATATTTGCCTAAAAGAGTTCTAAGACGAGTATCGTCATCAATGATTAAAATTTTATTTTGCATGAATATTTAGTTTTTAGCAATTTCGTCTAATTTTTTTAATTTAATTAAAATTGACTCAAGATTATTTAATTTTACCATACAAGGTCCGTCTGAAGGCGCATTGTCAGGATCTTGATGCACTTCCATAAACAAACCAGCAACTCCAACGGCAACCGAAGCTTTAGCCAAAACTTCAACAAATTCTCTTTGGCCACCACTAGCGCCACCAAGCCCACCAGGTTGCTGAACCGAGTGAGTTGCATCAAAAATAACTGGACAGCCAGTTTTTGCCATAATCGGTAGACTTCTCATATCGGAAACTAAAGTGTTATA
>JALREU010000021.1:0-516 GCA_023256705.1 Rickettsiales bacterium | reverse complement strand
ACTTTTTTACTTGTTTAACGTTTTTATGTTAATGTTTATATGTTTTTACTTTTAAAATTTAATTTGATTATTATATCCATTTGCTGATAAAAATATTTGAATAATAAGTGCATTATAACTAATTGTGTATTTGACATTTATAATTTTATTGGTTTTGGAAGCACAAACCAAAAGGTCAGTTTGACGACATAAAAAAGCCGGAATTTGAAGAATATCAACTTCGGCGCGATTAGCGAGAAAATTACATTGCTCTTCATTGTGAACATCAGTTAAAATTGGGCAATCAAAATTCTTTTTAATTTGCTCAAAAATTGGCAAGGTTCCTTCTAAGCCAAGCCCTCTTTTTGAAGAAATCGATGAACGATTGGCTTTATCAAATGAAGATTTATAAATAAAATTAATTTTTAACTTATCACAAATTTTTTTGATATTTTCAGCCATCATCAGCGAATGATCTAGCGATTCAGTCTGGCACGGACCAGCAATCAAAACAAAAGGATGATTATTTGAGACTTC
>JALREU010000219.1 GCA_023256705.1 Rickettsiales bacterium | reverse complement strand
AAATGTTAAAATTAAATCAAAATTAGGAAAGTTAAAGGCTTCCTTTAGATTTGGCGAAATATTTATAAAATTATTGGCGTTTGGATGAGAAAATTGTGCAAATAAAAAATGCTGATTATTTTTTAAATCTATAAATTGTGCAAGACCAATTCCAATGAATATTACCAGTAAGTATATCGGTATCAACTTAAATATTTTATGTTTTTTTTCTAAAAAATTTTTCCAAAATAATATTAAAAAAATTACCATTATGCCAATCATGAAATTTTCAATTTGCATCCCTAAAATTGCTGATGGAACAAATTTGAAAAGCTCTAAAATTGAAACTTTTTGCGGTTGATAATTGGTTAAAATAAAAAATTGCTTCAATAGAACAATTAGACCAATCGACATCATCATGCCGCGAATAATATATTCTGGAAATTTTCGCATCAAGTTAGTTAATTTGGTGAAGCTGGTAATGAATTGTAGAGATGAGGCAATGGCCATGGCGCCGAGGGTATATAAGTATCCCTGAAAATTATCGCCATTACCAAGTCTTTCCACTGAATCAAGAATTATAACAATTAAGCCAGCGGCGGGACCGTTGATTGCTAATTTGTTTGTGCTTATTTGCGAAACTAATACACCTCCAATTATTGCAGTAATAATGCCTGACATAATTGGAAAAGATGAAGCGCTGGCAATGGCTATACATAAGGGCAGGGCAATGAAGGAAACTAGGATTCCCGAAACCAAATTATTCTTAAAGTTATAATTGTTTATGGGGTATGAGTGAAGCATAAAAATTGGAAATTTGTAAAATAATAATTTGCAAGTTTGAATAAAATTAAATATATTTTTATAAATTTTACAGCCAAAAAATTAAAAACCAAATTTGTATTTTTAACATAAAATGAAACTCACAAATAATAAAATTGATCAATATCTCCAAAATATCGCTAATGAAAAAATTGCTGGTTGTTTGTTATATGGTGCAGAGGCAACAATTTCTAGATATCGCTTCGAATTAATTGCCAAAAAAATAGTTGGCGACCTTTCCGATCCATTTTTAGTAACCGAAATTACCGGTGATAAATTAAAAGAAAATAGTGGAATAATTGCAGATGAATTTTATTCAATTCCGATGTTT
>JALREU010000218.1 GCA_023256705.1 Rickettsiales bacterium | reverse complement strand
GCTCCACCATTTTGAATAATTTCCGAAATAGCTGATTTAATGCGCTGTTTTTTGCTATCAATTACGTCGGCAACATTTGGAACTTTTTGTTTGGTGATTTTAGTGTTGGCGATTCTTTGAATGGAAGTTAGTTTACGATATTCCGAAGGTGTTATTAAAGTAATAGCGGTACCAGTTTTGCCAGCGCGACCAGTTCTGCCAATGCGGTGAACATAACTTTCAGGGTCTTGCGGGAGTGAAAAATTTATAACGTGAGTAAGGTTGTCAATATCAATTCCTCGCGCTGCCACATCAGTAGCAACAAGGGTTGTGATTTGTTTAGAGCGAAACTTTTTTAAGACTTTTTCGCGTTGACCTTGCGATAAATCACCGTGAATTGCTTCGGCTCTGCATCCACGATTGGCAAGTTTGTGGGCAATTTCGTCGGCATCAATTTTGGTTCGGCAAAAAACCATTCCGTAAAAACTATCTTCAACATCAATTATTCTGAATAAAGCTTCGAATTTATCGGCCTGCGCAACTTCAAAGTAAATTTGCTGAATATTGTCGCGACTGATTTGTTCGCTCATTACCGAAATAATTTCGTAATCATTCATATATTGCTTGGCTAGGCGCTCAATGTTTTGAGGCATGGTAGCCGAGAATAAAACGGTACGGCGATTTTTGGGGGAGGTTTGAAGAATTTTTTCGATGTCGTCAATAAAGCCCATGTTAAGCATTTCGTCAGCTTCATCCAGCACGGCATATTTAATTTTAGAAATATCCAAAGTTTTGCGATCAAGATGATCGATAATTCGTCCCGGCGTGCCTACGACAATATCGACTCCGCGTTGAAGGCGTGCAATTTGACGTTCAATTGGCTGACCGCCATAAACAGCAATAATTTGAATTTGTTGCGTTTCGGCAAACGAGCTTAATTCTTCAGTTACTTGAATTGCCAGCTCGCGAGTTGGCACTAAAATTAGAGCTTGAACTTTTTTGGATTGGGCAACGATATTTTCGATTATTGGAATGCCAAAGGCGCCGGTTTTGCCAGTACCGGTTTGAGCTTTGCCGATTAAGTCTTTTGGGCTATTGAGTAAGAATGGAATGGTTTTGGCTTGGATAGCGGTTGGTTCTTCAAAACCTTTTTT
>JALREU010000217.1 GCA_023256705.1 Rickettsiales bacterium | reverse complement strand
GATTTTGGTGTCGCCACAATTTTTTGTGATTCGGCCTTAAAATATTTATCAACAGATTTATGCAAAACAGAGGCGCTCAAATCAAATCTATTAAGCCCAGAAGTTGAAATTCTTAGTATAAAAACTTTTACGTGTTAGTTTTTATTTTAAAATCTTAGGTTGAATCTTTATTAAAAATTCTTAAAAATTTTACTCGGTGAGGGCGGGCGATTTGCCTTTTTAGCGGGTCAGGTTCGAAAGAAAGCATCCCAAGATTGGTTGAGTCGGGTCGCCCTCACTTTTTTATCAAACTTTAATTTATTTTACGTTAATCGCCTTTTTTAAGTTAATCGCGTCTAATTAAATTAAAGTTCTCAATTCTCAATTTCTTAAATTTTCAGTTCTTAACTAAAGTTTTATCGGGATGTCATCATATCTGGTTCTTGCGCGTAAATATCGTCCTCAAAACTTTAACGAGCTAGTTGGCCAAGAAGTCTTGGTTAAAACCCTAACTAACGCCATAAAAAATAATCGTTTACATCACGCCTATATTTTGCATGGGATTCGTGGTGTCGGAAAAACTACCACCGCACGAATTATTGCTAAAACCCTCAATTGTTTAAATGATGAAATGCGCTTAAATGGCGAGGCGTGCGGGACTTGCAAAAATTGCGTCGCTATTTCTAATTCTCATCATCAAGATGTTTTTGAAATTGATGCGGCGAGTAGAACCGGAGTTGGCGATGTTAGAGAAATTATTGATTCAGTTGCCTATGCACCTGTTGAAGCGCGTTATAAAATTTATATTATTGATGAGTTTCACATGATGAGTGATAGCGCTTTTAATGCGCTTTTAAAAACTCTCGAAGAACCACCCGTTAATGTTAAATTCATTTTTGCAACCACCGAAATTCGTGAAGTTCCGCAAACAATTTTATCGCGATGTCAAAGATTTAATCTTCGAAGACTTGATGAAAGCGAAATCATCGATCATTTAAAAAATATTTTGACAAAAGAAGGTTTTGAAGCCGAAGAGCAAGCTTTGAATTTAATCGCTAAATCCTCAGAGGGTTCGGTTCGCGATGCGTTATCTATTCTTGATCAAGCTCTTGCCAACAATAATCATCAAAATTTTTTGCCCAGTTTGGTAATTGAACAAAT
>JALREU010000216.1:247-1150 GCA_023256705.1 Rickettsiales bacterium | reverse complement strand
GTCTAGATTAATCGTGGCAGAAAGAAAATAATGAAAGAAGTAAACCATCGAATTCCTTTTAACTGGCCTCACATGACAGGCAAGGAGTTGTACTACATCGCTGAAGCGCACTTCAATGGTAGCTTGGCAGGCGATGGGCCTTTCACCAAACGATGCCATGCCTGGCTTGAGAAGCGTACCGGCTGCCATAAGGCACTGTTGACCCATTCTTGCACTGCGGCACTCGAGATGGCTGCTTTATTGCTGGATATCCAGCCCGGCGACGAGGTCATCATGCCTTCGTACACCTTTGTATCTACCGCCAATGCCTTTGTGCTTCGTGGCTTGTTGCCGGTCTTTGTTGATATTCGTTTTGACAATTGCAATATCGATGAAAATCTTATTGAAATGGCCATCACCAAAAAGACCAAAGCCATTGTGGTAGTGCATTATGCTGGGGTTGCCTGCGAGATGGATAAAATTATGGCAATAGCCAAAAAACATAATTTGCTGGTCATCGAAGATTCTGCTCAAGCCTTTGATGCCAAATATAAGAATCGATATTTAGGAACAATCGGCGATATTGGTTGTTTTTCATTTCATGAAACTAAAAATATCATATCAGGCGAGGGCGGAGCCATTGTAACTAACTGCGAAGATTTTGCCGATCGCGCTCATATAATTCGTGAAAAAGGCACAAATCGCACTAAGTTTTTTAAAGGATTGGTTGATAAATATTCATGGGTTGATGTTGGTTCTAGCTATTTGCCAAGCGATTTAATTTCGGCTTTTTTATATTCAAATCTTGAAATTTGCGATAAAATTAAACAAAAAAGAATGGCGATTTGGCAAAAATATTTTAATGCTCTTTTACCTTATTTTTTACAAGAAAAATTATTTTTACCGACTATTGAAGAGCATTAT
>JALREU010000216.1:0-237 GCA_023256705.1 Rickettsiales bacterium | reverse complement strand
TATCAGCATAATGCCCATCTGTTTTATTTGCGTTTTAAAAGCGAAGAAATCCGTGATAATTTTATCAATCACATGAAGGAAAATGGCATTTTAACGCCGTTTCATTATATTGCTTTGCATAGTTCAGTTGCGGGCAAAAAATTTTCTAGATTTGTTGGCTCGATGCAGGTTACCAATGAAGTCGCTAAAACTTTAGTTAGGCTTCCATTATTTTATGATTTAAGTGATTTTGAGCAG
>JALREU010000215.1 GCA_023256705.1 Rickettsiales bacterium | reverse complement strand
AGCAAAATCGCCATAAAAGCATTAAATGGATAAGCAAAAAATACTGGCAAATATCCAACTGGATCAAGAGCAATTTCAACCAAAGACAATACTAGCCAAACAATTAATGGAATTAGGGCGACTGCACTAACTCTTTGAACAAGCCAATGATGAAAACCAGTTTTGGTAGATGGAGCAATTTCAATTTTTTTCATATTAAAATAATTTTAAATAAATGGTTAAAGCAATGGTAGAAATCGTTAAAATTAATGTAGTAAAAATTACGATATATCCTGTTAACTTAGCGGTTTTTAAATTAAAACCTTTGCCTATATCCCAAAATAAATGGCGAATACCATTACAAAAATGATAATAAAGTGAGAAAGTTAAAGCTATTATTGCGCCATAAAAAATAATGTCTAGAATTAGCATTGAAAGGCATTCACAATGTTCTTTTTCAGAAATTGAACCAAAAGAATAGGTGTAATAAACTATAAACCATGCAATTACTAATACCGAAAAAAACAACATAACACCAGTTAACCGATGAAGAATTGAGGTAATTGAAGAAATGTTCCAGCGGTATATTTGTAGATGTGGCGAGGTTGGTTTCGATGATTTGTGATTATCCATATATTAAATAAGTTATTTAAAAAAATTAAATTTAAAATAATTTTATAATCAGTAATTGATTTTAACAACAAAAAAATAAATAATTCTGCAAAAAAAATTTAAATAAAATGAATCAACCAAATTTAGAATCAAAAATTATCTTTGGAATTGGCTCTAATCTTGGAGATAGGGCACATAACATTGACTTGGCAATTGACAAATTAACTCAAAATCTTCAATTGAAAAATCTTAAAAACTCCTCGATTTATGTCAATAAAGCCATGCTTCCAAAGGATGCACCGCAAAATTGGGACATTGATTTTTTTAATATCGCAGTTTTGGCTTCAATTAATTTACAAAATTTTCAGCCATCAAAAATTTTACAAATTATAAAAAAAATTGAAAACGAAATTGGACGAACTAACACCCAATTTTGGGCTCCTCGCGAGATTGACATTGATATTTTGGCAATTGATAAAATATTTTATCAAAGCGAAGAATTGATTATCCCGCATATTGGATTGTTTGACCGCGATTTTTTTGTAAAAACGGTTTGCGAAATTGACGAAAATTATTTTCTTGAATTGAA
>JALREU010000214.1 GCA_023256705.1 Rickettsiales bacterium | reverse complement strand
CACCAAATTTTACAGCAATTTCGGATATCGTTTTAACCAAAATGCCGAAAATCGTACCTATTTAACTTTGATTAATTCGAATCTTGAATTACCCGGAAGCCTTACTAAAAAACAATTCCACGCCAATCCAAAACAAGCAAATTCGAGTAGCTTAAGCGGTAAAAATGCCCGCGATTTTAATGAAATTAGAATTGCCAATAAAACCTCGTGGAAGCTTGATAATTCTAGTTTCAATGCTGGTTTTTACAGTAATTTAAAAGATTTAGATCATCCGATTTTTCAAGTTCTCGATCAACAAACACAAAATTATGGAATTTTTGGCGATGGCCATCTCAAAAACACATTTTTTTCGCGCCAAAACGAAATCGATTTTGGGGTTAATTTAAGTTATGGCAAAACTAACGCTAAAAGATTTAAAAATGTTGGCGGGCGCTCTACGGAGTTAACTCAAAAAGGTGATGAAAAATCACAAAATGGGCTATTTTTTGTGCAAAATAATTTACATTTAAATCAAAAAACCGCGCTGATTTTTGGTTCGCAATTTATTTTGGCCAATCGCGACTACAAAGATCGATTTTTAAAAGATGGCGATCAAAGTGGTAGGCGCAAATATTTTGGCTTAAGCCCCAAAATTGGCGCGATTTATAATCTCGAAAAAAATACTGAAATTTTTGGCAATTTAAGTGGCGCTTATGAGCCACCAACCTTTACAGAAGTAAGACAAACGACTTCATCGGGCTTAGCCAATATTTCGGCACAAAAATCTTACACACTTGAAATTGGAACGCGCCGAACCAACAGCGACTTCAATTGGGACATCGCATTATATCGCTCGCATTTGCGCGATGAGTTGATTTTATATAACATTGCGCCCAACACCACACAGGCCATCAATGCCAACAAAACCATGCACCAAGGCCTTGAAATCGGAATCGATGCCAAAATTTTGAGTAATATTTTTAGCCAAAAATCCGATGCGAATAATGAAAAAATTGGCGATAAGATAACGCTTCGCGCCACTTATACTCTTAATGATTTCCGCTTTGTTAACGACTCAATTTATCGCAACAAAACCATTCCCGGAGCTTCACGACACTTTATTCGCACTGAATTAAAATATCAAAATTCTGCGGGATTTTATGTGGCGCCGAATGTTGAAATCGTACCAACTAAGTTTTTTA
>JALREU010000213.1 GCA_023256705.1 Rickettsiales bacterium | reverse complement strand
TTTCGAAAATAATGTTAGAATAAATTTAATTGGAAGCGGATATATTGGCATTCAGGACATGACATCGCTTCTTTATACAAGCAAATTGACACTCAATAAAAACAATGATACCTTTTTTCAAGACTACATTTTAAGAATAAGAAATCCGATTTCATATAATAAATTAAAAGATTCTGAAAAATCTTTATATGATTGTTATAATTATTTTAAAAATCAAATATCGCTTAAATTTAAGGAAGATGGCGAGAAAATGACAAATTATTTAGATAATATTGTTGGTAAAAAAATGTTTTTTATTCGAATTGAGGTTGATGAAGACACCAATGCTTTTACCATCTTTGAAACTTTAAATGCTCGAGGAGTTGATTTAACAACGACAGATTTAATAAAAAATTATTTATTTATAGTTTGCTCCAAATTACCTGAATCACAAATGGAGGTGATTGAAGATAAGTGGAATCTTTTGGTTCATCAAATTGGTCTTAAAGAATTTCCGATATTTCTTCGCTATTATTTAAATTCTAAACAAGAATTAGTTAGAAAAGATAGGCTTTTTAAATCAATAAAATCTGATATAAAAAATACTCAAGATGTAATAGAATTATTGGATAAATTAACAGAAAAAGAGGTTTTATATAATGCTCTCAAAGATCCAAATGATGAATTGTGGAATGATTATGATAACAAAATTGTAATTGTAAATTCATTGAAGGAATTAAAGCTTTTTGGTTCAACTCAGCAAATTCCATTATTATTTGCAATTCACGACAAATTAAAAGATTTATTTCCGATAATATTACGCGATTTAGCTAGTCTAGTTTTTCGCTATAACACTATATGCAAAAAAAACCCAAATGAAATGGAGACTGTTTATAATAATATTGCCCAGAAAATTTATAAATCTGAAATAACTGAAAAAAATCAAATTTATCAAAACCTAGAAAAAATATATGTTAACGACAAAGATTTCAAACAATCCTTCTCAGGGCGGGAAATATCTTCAAGCGGTAATAACAAAAGATTAATTAAATATATTTTGACCAAAATTGAAAATCAGGAAAGCGGATCCGATAATTCATGGGACGACTCAAGTTCAACAATAGAGCATATATTGCCTCAAAAACCCGATGATCAATGGGAGAAAAACTTTAACAATAATGCTAGTAAATATATATTTAGAATTGGAAATTACA
>JALREU010000212.1 GCA_023256705.1 Rickettsiales bacterium | reverse complement strand
TGATTTTAAACGATCGCATCTTTTGTAATTTTCTTCGAAATAAATTCAATAACTTATTAATAAATCAAAATAGGTCTCAAAATAAAATTAAAATAAAATATTTAATATTAATGAAAATTTACAATAAAATAAAAAAAATTTTAATAAAAAAAAACTTGTTAAATGAAAATAATAACTTATAGCAAAGAATTTTTTTCAATCTGGAATGATTTTGTTGAAAAATCTAAAAATGGAACCTTTCTTTTTAACAGAAATTTTATGGATTATCATTCTGATAGATTCCAAGATAATTCTTTAATGTTTTATAATGAATCTAACGAATTGTTGGCAATATTTCCAGCCAACAAATATAATAATTCTTTATATTCGCATCAAGGACTCACTTATGGAGGATTGATAATGAGTTTTAGCTCAAAATCATCTCAAATTATCGAAGTATTTGGCAAATTAATTGAATATTGCAAAATAAATAATTTTGAAAATATTTTTTACAAAGCAGTACCATACATATATCATAAATATCCTTCGGATGAGGATCTTTATGCTTTATTTTTAAATAATTTTCAATTATATAAAAGAGATATTTCGACAACAATTTCATGTTTTAACAAAATTGGTTTTAGTAAGGGTAAAAAGAGTAGCTTATCTAAGGCGGAGCGAAATAATATAATGGTAAAAGAATGTAATAATTATGATGATTTTTTTTATATTTTGACCGAAGTGTTAAAAAAACATGACGCCAAGCCAACCCACAATATCGAAGAAATAAAGCATCTATCAAGTGTTTTTCCTAAAAATATAAAATTATTTGGGGCTTTTTTTGAGGATGAATTAATATCTGGCGTAATTATTTTTGAAAACTATAAAACGGCTCATGCACAATATATTTCATCTAATAATTTGGGCAGGGAATATGGTGGAGTTGAAATAATCATGAATTATTTAATAAATGATTATTATAAGGATTTTAATTTTTTTGATTTTGGAATTTCCAACGATCCAAAAGATTTTTTAATTAACGAAGGACTAATCTCTCAAAAAGAAATGTTTGGGGGAAGGGCAATATGCCATGATCACTTTGTTTTAAAGATAAAACATTAACAATATTAACAAATTTTTTTACAAAATGGTCAATCCTAAAATTTCCATTTGCATACCATCTTATAATCATGAAAAATATATTGAGAAAACTATAGAAAGTGCT
>JALREU010000211.1 GCA_023256705.1 Rickettsiales bacterium | reverse complement strand
CATCACAAAAGTTTTTTGCCGAGTTTAAAAACAATCCACATGGCAAAATTTTGTTACTTAAATCGCAATTAAAAATTGCTATAAAAAACCACCAAGATTCTAAAGCAATTGAGTTGGGTCAAGAAATTCTTTCTCTTAAAAAAAATAGCATTGGCACAGCTCGAGAGCTAGTCAAGCTATATAAAAAAAATGGCCATTGGCAGTTAGCTAAAAATTTAATTAAAGATTTTGGTACCGAAAATTTTAGCGATGAACTTCAAAATCGTGATTTCACAATCCTCAATACATCTCTTGCTCAAGAGGCCTTTAAGAGCAAAAAATATTTTCAAGCTATTAAATATTCTAAAATTGCTTTGGGTCTTGATGATCAATTTATGCCCGCCAACGAAATTTTAATAAAATCATGGTTAAAATTAGGATTAAATTTTAAAGCGGTTTCAATTATTAAAAATCTGTGGAAAGAAACTCCAAACCTAATTCTTGTCGAGATTTTTAACATAATTTATAAAAAAAACCTTCCCAAAAATCGCCTAAAAGCCGTTAAAAAACTCGTCAAACTAAATTCAAATGCTTATTACTCAAATTACGCTATTGGCTTAGTTGCTTTCCGCTCA
This sequence comes from Rickettsiales bacterium, assembly GCA_023256705.1. Classification (GTDB taxonomy): domain Bacteria; phylum Pseudomonadota; class Alphaproteobacteria; order Rickettsiales; family UBA1997; genus CAILUF01. The sequence goes on along the minus strand of JALREU010000211.1, from coordinate 595 downwards.
GGACTTTATAAAGTCGCCAAAGAGCATTTTACGACCGCTTTGGATCTCGAAAAATCTCAAAACCTTTATCGATTGATTGCTAATTGTGAAAAATTTTTAGGCAACAAAGAGGAATTTTATAAAAACATCACCATCGCAAAAATGCTTCCCAAAACCAGCAATTATATTTGCACCAATTGCCAAAAAACTTACTCGAGATGGCAAGCTTCCTGCGATAGTTGCGCATCTTTTGACTCTATTCAATAAAACAAACTAACCAAATAAATTATGTCAAATCTCTCACAAATAATTGAAAATGCTTTTGAAAAAAGAAATGAAATCAACACTCAGACTAAGGGTGAAATTAGAGAAGCTGTTAGTCAAATAATGCGCGAACTTGATTGCGGAAAAATTCGAGTTTGTCAAAAAGTTAATGATCAAATTGTTGGTCAATGGCAGGTTAATCAATGGATCAAAAAAGCCATTCTTTTGTCATTTCGTCTCAATGATAACTATCTTACAGCCACTCAAAATTCAATTGGTGACGATATAAAATTTTTTGATAAAGTAGCGCTAAAATTCGCCAATTGGCAAGATGAAGATTTTCGTAAAGCGG
>JALREU010000210.1 GCA_023256705.1 Rickettsiales bacterium | reverse complement strand
TAGATTGGATCAAAAATAAAATAAAATTTTTAATTAAATGAGTAATAATTCATTTGCTGGTGTAATAAATAATTTTTTTAATAATATGGAGATATTTATCAGTAATTTTTTTTGGTTTGCCTTATTTCCATTAATAGTTATAGGATTAATAGTTTTGGCTATATATTCAGGCGGCTGGCTTGCAATTATTGCAATTTTACTTATTATTTTAATTTTGAAATAATATTAAAAGGACTTAAACTACTACATTTTATTAAAGCACTCGTCAAGCTTTCGGTGTCATTACTCTTCCCTTGAGGGAGCTTACAAACCTACAAATTTATACAAGCTAATAAAGCCTTCGAGCTTTAGCTCCCCCGCTTTACGGGGGAGCGGGTTTAAAGAATTTAACGATAGTTAAAACTTTTAGCCGTGGGGGTCAAAAAAATATACAAGGACAGTGATTTTAAGATTGTGTAAAAAGTTGAAATAAAAAAAAGACGATTTCTTGATTTTGTTTTTAAAATAAAATATTCCATTTTTAAAGAAAAATAACCCCTCACCCTATCCCTCTCCCCGCAAGTGGGGAGAGGGAATTCGATGGATTAATATTTTGTAATAAATAAAAAATCTAAAGAAGAAGTTGGATCGATTTTTTTATTTCAAAACGAAATATTGAAGATGATTTTTAATTTAGTTTTTAAAAAAATCCTCGCTGTATCCCCTCTCCCCACTTGTGGGCAGAGGGATGGGGTAAGGGTTTTTTATTTTAAAAACAAAATCAAGAAATAGTTTTTTGTAAAAAATGTTTATTCTGAAAATTTCTGCTTTGGCTCGAAACCGTTGATTATCTTAGCTTTTTTGACCCATCACAATTCTAGAAACTTAACTACCGTTAAGTTTCTTGAATCAGCTCTCCCGAAAAGCGGGAGATCTATGGCATTGAATGGGTTGAAACTCTTTACGAAGAATCGATAAAAATTAATTGAAACAGAATTGAAACTATTTAAATTGTAAATAAAATTTGTAAACTCATCACGGATGAATGATTCACTCACCAAAAAGCAATTCAACTTAAAACTAAATTTGCGTTAGCAAATTTAATCTAAAAACCAAATTTGCGTTAGCAAATTTAATAACAATTAATCGATAAAAAACTAATTGCATGAAAACTTTAACAGTTTAAAATCAATTGAAAAGAAATGAGTTTTAAGTTTTTGTTTTTAAAATTACAAAAAATTT
>JALREU010000020.1 GCA_023256705.1 Rickettsiales bacterium | reverse complement strand
TAGCTTAAATTACTCCAAGGCAATGCATGCTCTGGCTCGCATCGGCAAGGCTCAAGATGTTGCCAATGCAGTAAATTTTTTACTCGATACCAACAATGATTTTATCACTGGACAGGTCTTGGCGGTTGACGGTGGACTTAGCTCGGTAATGCCAAAAATAAAAATTTAATATGCGTAATTTAATTTATATCTTGGGTGATCAATTAAATTTAAATATTTCTTCCTTACAAAATTTTGACAAAAAACATGATGCCATTTTAATGACCGAAATTTGGGACGAAACCAATTATGTCAAGCATCACAAAAAGAAATTAGTTTTGATTTTATCAGCAATGCGTGAATTTGCTGATTTACTTCGTCAAAATAATTTTAAAGTTTTTTACAAAAAATTAGATGATACCAACAATTTGGGTAGCTTTGATAAAGAGCTTGAATATTTTATCGACAAACAAAAACCGCAAAAAATTATCGTCACCGAACCTTCAGAATATAGGGTTTTGCAAATTTTTAATAATTATTTTTCCAGAAAGAAAATTAATTATGAAATTCGCAATGATGAAAGATTTATATGCTCACACCATGAATTTGCTAGCTATGCCAAAGATAAAAAAAATTTACTACTCGAAAATTTTTACCATTTAATGCGTCAAAAAACTAAAATTTTGATGGAAGAAAATAAAAATACCAAAAAAAATTCTGGCACTTTAAAACCAGTTGGCGGTAAATGGAATTACGATAAAGAAAATCGCGGAACCATGCCAAATGATGTTCGCCAGCCAAAGATTCAACATATTAAAATTAACAAAAATACCCAAGATGTAATTGATTTAGTCAAAAATAATTTTGCAAAAAATTTTGGTTCACTTGAAAATTTTAACTTGGCAACCAATCATTTAGAGGCCGAAAATCAATTTGCAGATTTTATTAAAAATCGTTTAATTAATTTTGGAATTTATCAAGACGCCATGCGTGAAGATGTTGATTTTGGCTTTCATAGCGTGATTTCAATGTATATCAATATTGGCTTGCTTGACCCACTTGATTGCGCTAAAAAAGTTGAGGCTGAATATCATATAGGAAATTGTGATATTGCCGGTGCCGAAGGATTTATTCGCCAAATTATTGGCTGGAGAGAATATATTCGCGGAATCTATTGGCACTTTATGCCAAAATACGCAAAATTAAATTATTTCAATCACAAAAGAAACTTACCAGAATTTTATTGGAACGAAGACGAAACTGCAATGAATTGCTTGAAAACCGCCATCAAACACACTCGACTTCACGCATACAGCCATCATATTCAACGCCTAATGATTACAGGCAATTTTGCTCTTCTTGCAGAAATCGACCCAGATCAAGTTGAGGAGTGGTATTTGGCGGTTTACGCCGATGCTTTTGAATGGGTAGAAATGCCAAATACTCGAGGCATGGCGCTATTTGCCGATGGGGGAATTGTTGCTTCAAAACCTTATTGCTCGAGTGGAAATTATATTAACAAAATGTCAAATTTTTGCAAAAACTGTCAATATGATGTCAAATTAACAACTGGTGACAAGGCCTGCCCTTTTAATTATTTATACTGGAATTTTTTAATCAAAAACCAAGAATTACTAAAAAATAATGGTCGGCTTTTTTATCCATATGCTAATTTAAAACGCAAAACCGAAAAGGAAATATTGGCAATTAAAGAATCGGCACAAAAATTTTTTAAGAAAATAAAAATTTAATTTTGATATGCTAACTAAACAGCAACAGGATTTATATATTCGCAACATTATTTTACCAGAAATTGGTGAAGCTGGTCAAGAAAAATTACTTAAGGCAAAAATTTTAGTAATTGGTGCTGGCGGTCTTGGCTCTAGCGCTTTACAATATCTAACTTGCGCAGGCATTGGCAATATTGGCATCATCGATGATGACAAAGTGGAGATTTCAAATTTGCAACGCCAAATTATTCATAATTTTGATAATCTTGGGCAAGAAAAAATCCTTAGCGCCAAAGAAAAATTAGAAAAATTATCCCCTGATTTAAAAATAAATTTAATTAATCAACGAGCCAATTATGATTTATTATCAAAGGAAGTTAATGATTACGATATTGTAATGGATTGCACCGATAATTTTCCGACTCGATTTATAATCAATCAAGTTTGTTTTGAGCAAAAAAAACCTCTAATTTTTGGGGCGGTAAAAGGATTTCTTGGGCAGTTGTCGGTATTTAAATCTTACCTTGAAAATCAACCTTGCTATGCATGTTTTAATCCAAATATTGTCGATGAAAATTTTCAGTTACCACTTCATGAAAAAGGTATTTTAGGAGCAGTAGCCGGCAGTATTGGAGCTATGCAGGCGATTTATGCCATAAAAGAAATTTTAAAAATCGATAATGATATTTCTGGGCAGATTTTATTTTACGATTTTTTAAAAAATAATTTTCGTAAAACCAAATTAAGTAAAAATAAAAATTGCAAAATTTGCGGAAATTAAAAATTATAACTAAATAATTTAATTAGTTTTGTAAAAATTAATTAAATTATGCCACAAAAATCATATTTTCTTATTAGTGCAAGTGATATTGCTAAAAATAACACTCAATTAATTCTGGAACAAAATATAATTCTTCAAAAATTATTTCCCTATGAAAACCCCGAAGATTTGCGCTCAAAATTATCACAAATACTCATCGATGATTTTAAAGAAGAAAACCCAATCTTAGTCGCAAAATGCCTCTTAGAACAAATTGACTCAGATTTTATTAAGAGATTTTCTGATGAGTCAAGTTTTATTGATGAATTTAAATTTCAATATCTCCAAAATCAAAGATTAATTCAAAAAGATTTGGAAGATTACCAAATCGCATCAACCGCTCCAAGCTCACAAAATTTTTTCAAGGAAGTTGCGCTTGGGTCAATTGGTGAACTTGTAGAAGATGCTCGAAACATTTTCAAAACAACAATGGAAGATCTCTAAACTAATGGTCAAAATATGCCATTATCAACCTCTTCTCTTTCGGTTTTACTCGGATTGGCTTTTATGACCAAATCTATTTCGGCTCAAAGCGATTCTTTAATTTTAAGAGATTCCACTTTACCAAGAAATGTAACATTAGGCGCTAAATCTAGCGCACCAACAACATCTAATTTTGCAACACCAGCGCCAAAATTTGAATATAAAAAATATGTTGAAAATTTGAACAGCAAAATTTCATTAATTCGCCAAGAATTATTAACAAAAAATCATGGTGAACTTCCAGAATTTACAGAGGTAATGACTAGATTAAAATCTTCAAATACTGAATTATTTGATGAAAGTGGTAAATTAATTGCAGATTCTAATTCGATATTTGGAGAATTTTATGAAGGTTTAGATTTATCAAAAATGAAAATTAAATATGAGGATTTTAAATTTTTTAACAACGATAATGCAAAATTTAAAGATGTTAATTTTTCAGGCTCAGAAATCGGCAATGAAACGCCTCCGACTTCAATAAATATTGGAGTAAATATTTTAAGCGGAAATCTGAGTAATTGTGTATTTAAAAATTTTCCAAGATTGGCAATTGGTGAAGACATATTTTACAAGTATAATATAGCTATGGATCGCAATGCCAATTCAGGAATTGGTAAAATTGATAAATCGGGTAACATCGAAATTTCATCAATCACAAATCCTGAACTTTATAATCAACAAAAGGAAATATTTGATGGCTTAAAAATAGATTTAACCGATACAAAATTTTTAGGAATTTTTTATAATTCCAATTTTGCTTCTGGCGATTACAAAACTGCAAATTTTGCTGACGCCTCATTTCTTCATCTTGAAGAAATGTCTTTTAGCAAAAAAATACCTTTTGGGGCAAGAACACAAAATGCCGATTTATCGAAAACTAAATTTGGCTCTTTTGAAGCGCAAGAAACAAATCAAGAATATCAAGTAATTTCTTCTGAAGTAAAAAGCGTTGGCGCCTCAGAGCTAGCCTTATCCAAGGACATGCTGGATCTAACTGAAAGTCGCTATATTTTACAAAGTAAAATCGATGAATTATCCAAGAATAAACCAATTTATATTCGAGTAAATTTTGGAAATGCCACTAATGATGATAAGGCGCAAAGTTTTAAGGAATTATTTAAAATATCTAAGGATGTGGACGAAAAAACTAAGAAAGAATTGATTGATAGGGTTAAAGAAGTAATAAAACATGAATTTGAAAAATTTAATATAATTGCGGTTGATGAAGATGCTAAAATCCCCGATGATGCAATTGTTAAGAATTTAACTATTTATGCTCAAGATGGCAAAGGCTCTGCTTCACAATTTGCAGAATTTTTAGATGATCAATCTACAATTATATTTGGTCTTAAACAGCCAAGCAGAGGGTTTGTTGTTAGTCATGAACTTGGACATGGCTTAGCCGGATTTGATCATCCCACAGAGATGAGGCAATCGGTTATGGGATATGCAAATTTTTTAAATAAATTAGGAGAGAATGGGGAATTATCTTCAACCCCAAAATATATTTTCTTCACCGCCGAAGATAGAAGAACAGTCGGCGAGATAATGAAACAAGTTGGAAGACATGAAATTGCAACCAAAGATGATGAAATTTTAGAATATAGCGATTTAACAAAATTGGACACTCGCTCAACCAGCTATTTGGGAGGTAGCGATAAAACCAGAATTTTAAAAAAAGCATAAACCGATATTAAAAACTCCCACCGAATTTCCATTATGAAGGCAAGCGATGTAATGCTAACTTGCCTGAAAACGCCATTTCCTAAAGATTGCCTCAAAGATGAAACTCTCCAAAACTCCACGGCACTTGTAATTTACGACCCTTACGACGAATTTCCAGAGAAAATGTAAAACATATTTTTATATTTGATAAAGGCAAAAATTTTGTTGAAATTATCGACAAAAATGGCACTTCGCATCGTTTCGAAGTCAATTCAGAAAATTTTAGTGAACAACAACAAAAAATAATTTTTGACCAAGGAAAAATAACTAGCGAAAGTAAATCTAATGAAGGACTAAAAAACCCAGAAATTGCTGGAATAGTTGCTGGTGCAGTGTTAAGTTTACTGGGTGTAGCTTATGGCGTCAAAAAATGCTTGAATCAAGAAAGACCAGAAAACATTGCGACTAGTCCAACCCCATCGCCAAGGGCGACCTTTAGATCATTTCAAAATGAAGGGATTGAATTAGCAGTTTAACTAATTTAATTTTAAAAAATCAACTTCTTAAAAATAAGATTTTACTTTTAAAATAAATTTCAATAAAATTAAAAAATATTTTGTAAGCGGGTGTAGCTCAATGGTAGAGTTCTAGCCTTCCAAGCTAGCCGTGAGGGTTCGATTCCCTTCACCCGCTCCATTTTAATTCATAGCTTTATTTAAAAATTAGAAGCACAATTAAAATATTTCAAAGCAATATTGGAGAGGTGGCCGAGTGGTCAATGGCAGCAGACTGTAAATCTGCCCGCGTAAGCGTTCGCAGGTTCAAATCCTGCCCTCTCCACCACAAAAATTCCTTCGACTCACCTAAGATTGCGATAATTCGATTTCATACATTTTTTTGTAAAAGCCAGAATTATTGACGTCATTTTTGATTAATTCTTGATGGGTGCCAACTTCAACAATTTCACCATCTTTAACAAAAATAATCTTATCAACATTGATGATGGAAGAAAGCTTGTGGGCAATGGTAATTACGGTTTTGTCTTTGGCATAATTTAATAAAGCCTTTTGCAAAAACTGCTCATTCTCATTATCTAAAGCCGAAGTAGCCTCATCTAATAGCAAAATTGGCGAATCCTTGATAATAGCACGAGCAAAGGCTAATCGCTGGCGTTCACCACCTGAAAGTTTAATGCCCTTTTCACCAACAAAACTATCGATTCCATCTGGCAAATTTTTGATAAATTGAAGAGCAGAATTTTCTTCAATAATTTTTTCAACCTCTTTTTTAGTGACATTTTTATTAACATAAGCAATGTTTTCGTAAATTGTTCCAGAAAAAATAAAGCAATCCTGAGAAATATAGGCAAAATTTTGACGCAAATCCTTAAAACTTAAATCCCTAATATCAATATTATTAATCAAAATAGCACCCTGATTGACATCATAAAATCTGAGCAATAATTGTAATAAAGTGCTTTTCCCAGAGCCACTGGAGCCAACAATTGCGATTTTTTGTTTAGGTAATATTTTTAAATTAAAATTTTTAATAATCGCAAAATCTGGTCTGGAAGGATATGAAAAGCCAATATTAAAGAAATTAATTTCGATATTTTTTGAATTTTGCCAAATTTGGGGCGATTTTTTTTCTTGAACAGGTGAAGAAATTTTTAACAATTCGAACACTCTTTCAAGCGAAGCTGAAGCGCTTTGCAATTGCCCTGCAATTTGACTTAGGGCAACTAAAGAAGTTGCCGAAATTATCGAATAAAAAATAAAGGAAGATAATTCTCCTGAAGTAATTTTTTTACTCAAAACATCATGACCCCCCACAAATAGCACAATAGCAATAGAGCCAAAAGCCAAGCATATCACCATCGCTACCATTAAAGATTTTATTTTTATTTTTTCAAGCGATGATTGCAAAGAATTATCGACGAAATTGGCAAAATTTCTGGCTTCTTTTTCTTCGCAAATATAGGATTGGATGGTTTTTATGCCATTAACTGATTCTTCGATATGAGCGGAAACTTCGGCAATTCCAGTTTGCGATTTAAGGGATAAATTTTTGACAATTTTGCCAAGAACAAAAATCGGCATAATTGCTATTATAATCAATAAAATTGAGATTATGCTAAGTTTGAAACTAGTGAAAAATAAAAAAATTAAACCACCAAAAAATAAAATTAAATTTCTTAACAAAAAAGAAATGGTATTACTTAAAACATTATAAATTATGGTGGTGTCTACAGTAAGCCTAGAGACCACATCTCCAGCTTTAGTAATTTCAAAAAATTCAGCAGAAACATGGATAATGTGGTTGTAAATTTTTTTGCGTAAATCGGCAATAACCTTTTCCGAAGCTGAATTTATCAAGTAAGAGCGATAATAGCCAGCAATTGACATAATACCTATGGCAATGACAAATAAAACCAACACCAAAGTCATGGCAATGTTATCTTGCGGTGCAAAACCAAGATCAATCAAATATTTTATACCCTTACCAAATAACAAAACCATTAATGCCGTTACCAACAAGGCTAGCAAAGCAAAGGCTACTTCTTTTTTATAAGGCTTAAAATACGGAACTAATTCCAAGAATTTTCGGATATTTATGGATTTTTTGGCAGCTTTTTCTTTCAAAATTTCAAAAATTAATTTTTTAATGAAGAGTGAGAGCCATCACAAAACATACCATTTTTGCTGTGCTTACAACCACAAAAAAATACGGTTTTACTTTCATTGGCTATATAGGAAACCGATTTCATTACACTGCTACCATCGGCATTTTTAAAGGCTTTGTGCGCACCATCGCAAAATGGTTGTTTTGAAGATAAGCCACAAGAACACCAAGAATATTTTACCCCTTCAACAACATCAATTTTATAAGGTTGTGTTTGGGCAATTTTTGGAAGGGAATCATTGGTCATATTATATTTGTTTTGTTAATAATTTAATGGCAATTTTAAGAAGCATAGCCAAATTTTGCAAGTAAGTATTATTTATATTTTTGAATGTCTTTTACAAGGTTAGAAATGGCTTCATTAAATTCTTGATGAACAAATTCAAAATCATGATTTTTTTGCTTTAAAATTTTATATTTCTGTTCAAAATCATTTTTAAGCTCGGTTTCTTTTTCTTTTTCTTGCTTTAATTTCAGCATATCAATTAATAATGATTCGATACGAAGATGAAAATCATTATTTAATTGCGAAAATTTCTTTTCAAAATTTTTTAAATCATGCTCATATTTTAAATTTTTATTGCGCAACAATTTTAGTTGTTTTAACAAATTTTTTTTGATTTGGCGATGAATATAGTAAAAATAAATTATTGTTACTATTAGAGCTATATTGGTGATTGCTAGATATATCATAATTCAATATTATCAATTAATCTGACACCCTCAAGATATAGAGCGATAAAAATACGATATTTTTGGTCAGTTTTTCTTGGGTTTTCAATTTGTAAATTTAAAGCATTGCGAATCTCAAGATAATCAATTCGCTCAAAACCATTTTTTAGCAATTCGATTTTTTTATCTTCAATTAAATCTGGATTATTTTTTATTTCTTGTAAAGTTTTATAAATTAGGCCTGCCTTGATTTTAGCCGATGGCGATAATAATTCATTTCGTGACGACATGGCTAAGCCATTATCTTGACGATAGGTTTCAACGCCAATAATTTCGGTGTTAAAATTTAAATCATCAACTAATTTTTTTATGATTAAATATTGCTGATAATCCTTTAAACCAAAAAAGGCAACATTGGGCTCAACAATATTAAATAATTTACTAACCACCATGCAAACCCCATCAAAATGCCCCGCCCGATATTTTCCACACAAACAATCTGCATAATTTTGAGCAATGATTTTAAAGTTTGGCTTGGTTGGGTACAATTCATCATCACTAGGCAAAAATACTGCATCAACACCTTGATTTTTTAACATCAAAATATCGGCCTCATAATTTCTAGGATATTTGGCAAAATCATTTTGGTCATTAAACTGCAATTTATTTACAAAAATACTTACAATAACTATATCGGCAAATTTTTGAGCATGTTTAATTAGCGACAAATGCCCTAAATGCAATGCTCCCATAGTCGGAACAAAAGCAATTTTTAAATTTTTACTTTTACAATCGCCGACAAATTTTTTAACATCAGCGATATTTTTAAATATATTCATAGTAAAAAATTACTCTGGAAGAAGATTTTTAGCATTATAGATACAAAGCATACTATCGGCTAATCTTAAAGTGAATTGACGAGATACAATCGGCACCACCACATAGCGGTCACGAATAGTATAATTTACAGGGGTTTCAATGCCGTAAGGGTCAACCGCGCTGATGGTTGGAATTACTAAATTATCATTAGCAAATTGAAAGTGGGTTTCATTGCCATCATCATAAACCTTTAAAGGCATGATATTGTCGGATTCGCCAGAAAAGCGATAGTCAAAATTTAAAATTGCATCATCTGGATTCCGCTCAATAATTCCAGGTAATTTTTGATCAACTCGGGCTTTTGGCATTGGAGTTTTGATGATTCCCGACAGTTCCGGAAGTGGCGGTGTGGCTTCTTGCAATTGACGAGGCTTAGCGGCAACATTAGGCACAGCAAGTTGAGGAGGAATTGGCAAAGGCTGGCCAATTTGTGGGTAAAAAAACCTAACAGTATAAACTAAATCTTCATCAGCTTTACCCGTAAATTCATCGGAGCGAATATCAAAATGATAAATTCTTTTATTAGTGATGATGGTCATATTGGTGTGAGCGGCAATTTCAAGCGGACGCACAAATAATCTTTTTCCAGCTGGGGTAAGGCGCCAAGAAAAAGCCTCGCCAACTGAAATCATTTCAATTTCTTCATCATTGGCAAATTCAATAAAAGATTGATAATTATAATAAAATTTTAATTCATAAACTTCATTTGGGTTATAAACCAAAGTTCTAATTCGAGAGTCGGTAGTGATTGGAGTTTGAGCCAATGCTAAAGAATTTATCAAAAAAATATTTGATAAAATTAGAAATTTAGCAATAAATTTTACAAAAAAATTTTTCATAGTTATTGATTAATAATCTCTTCGGCAACCTCAAATTTTGAGACTTGAAAACCAAGTGGGTTGACTAACCTCTCCTCAATTGACAAATTTAATTCTGGTGCAAAATAAAAAGTCATATAAATAATTTCATTTTTGGTGGTGGCTTTTTGTCCGACAATATTGATTTCACGGGTTGTTCTGATTTCAACATTCATATTATCTTTGAAAAGTAATGAACGAATTTTTACCTCAATTTGCGATTCAGACCCTAAAGAATAAGGGTTGATACGGTTTCGATATTCATTAAAAATTTGCGAAGTTGAAAATAATCTCACCTCTTCAGAGTTTTCCTTGTAATTTCTAGGATTATAAGAAAGACCCGATTGAATATATTTATTGATAAAATATCTCTTCATAACCTCGTTGGCAGTAAAGGTTTGCGAGGTTATTTGCTGAACCACAACCGCTGTTCCTGTTTTTTCGTTAATTTCGATAACATATGGCTCTAGCGATTTAGAAGACATAAAGTTTTTTACAAAAAAGACCGCAATGGCAACCATTATAATTGAAGTTGCCGTTAGCAAAAGCAAGACATTTCGCTGAACCGCAACAATCTGATAGCGGTTTGAGTACCAACTCTTGATTTTTATTTTCTTATCCTTTTCGGCCATTATTTGAAAAATAATTGATTTTTAAATATTGCTAAATATTAACAATTTATTCTAAATGTAAAACTAAAATTTATATTAAATTTTTAAAAAAGAATTTTTGATTTTTAAATGTAAATGGAATATAATTGTATAAATTATTTTAAAATAAAATAATTTTTTCTTACTTAAGAAAATTATTATAAAATGTTTATTTTAATTTTAAATAGAACAAACATAATTTAAATTTAATCTTTAAAAAGTTATTAATATTCCAAAATGAGTCTTGTAAATAACGATAAAATTTCATTTTCCCAAAAATTAGAGCAATTAAATTGGATATTGATTTACCTGATAATAACCTTGGCATTTATTGGATTCTTCATGCTTTATTCGGCCGCGGGAGGCTCCTTTAAACCTTGGCTAATTCGTCAGCTCGCTTTTTTTTGCATTTTTTTTCCTTTAATGATTTTTATCGCCGTTACCGATATTAAAATTTGGTTTAAATTGTCATATTTATTTTATGCAATTGCCTTAATAATGGTAATTATGGTCGATGTTATGGAACAAATTAGCCACAATGCTATGGGCGCGACTAGATGGTTTAGAATTGGCTCCCTCAAAATTCAGCCATCGGAAATTATGAAAATTTGTACAGTATTTGCCATTTCGCGTTATTTTTATAGCATTGAAGCCGAAAATATTGGCAGACTAAAATTTGTTATCCCCCCTCTTCTAATGATTTTTGTGCCCGTTGGTTTTATATTCCATCAACCCGACCTAGGCACCGCATCAATATTGGCAATGGTTGGAATCGTTGTGTTATTTATGGCAGGTGTAAAAATATGGAAATTTGTATCGGTTGGCATCACCACACTTATTGCCATTCCTTTTGTTTGGAATTTTTTATTACATGATTATCAAAAAAAACGGATTTTCACTTTTCTTGACCCTACACACGACCCTTTGGGCAGTGGATATAACATAATCCAATCAAAAATTGCCATTGGATCAGGAGGATTTTTTGGCAAAGGATTTTTAGGCGGAACACAAGGTCAACTTGATTTTCTTCCAGAAAAGCAAACTGATTTTATTTTTACAATGCTAAGTGAAGAGCTGGGCTTTATTGGTGGCTTATTTACTATTTGTATTTATGGCGCAATTCTGGCTATTTGCATCAATATCGCCATGAAAACCAAACATCAATTTGGAAGATTATTTGTGATCGGCATTGTCAATATTTTTTTCATTCACATGTTTATAAATATTGGGATGGTAATGGGATTGTTGCCTGTAGTTGGAGCGCCCTTGCCTTTTATTTCCTATGGCGGAACCATTATGGGTTCGATGATGATCGGCTTTGGAATGGTGCTTAATATTGATTTAAATAAATCTGGGGAACTTAGAAATTAAGAATTTACAGAATTTTTCTAAGCCTTACTCCAATATATTTTTTATATTTTGATAGGCTCGAAGCAAGGCTTTAGACTTGTTGATACATTCATTATATTCGTTAATTGCGATTGAATCAAACACAACACCAGCACCAGTTTGCACATAAATTTTTTCATCCTTAATCAATGCGGTTCTTAGGGTAATACAGGTTTCCATGTCGCCATTGCTTGCAAAATATCCAGCACAGCCCGCATAAAAACTTCTTTTAACTTTTTCAATTTCTTCAATAATTTCCATTGCACGAATTTTTGGAGCCCCAGAAACAGTTCCAGCTGGAAAGCCAGCTATCAAGGCGTCTACCGCATCACAATCGTCCAAAATTTTTCCCTCGATGGTCGATGATAAATGCATCACATGAGAATAAAATTCTACGGCCATTTTTTTGGTGACCTTAACTGAATTTGGTTTAGCCACGGAACCGAGGTCATGCCTACCCAAATCTATTAGCATTAAATGTTCGGCAACCTCCTTTTCATCATTCAATAATTCTTGAGCAATTTCTTGATCTTCCATGTTAGAATTGCCCCTAGCTCTAGTTCCAGCAAGTGGACGAATGGTGACAATATCTTTTTGAAGCGAAACCATTATTTCTGGACTTGACCCAGTAATCACAAAATCTTTGAACTTAAAATAAAACAAAAAGGGGGATGGGTTAATACCTCGAAGTGAACGATAAAAATAAAATGGGTCAAGATTTTTATCAAAATTTGCACTAAATCTTTGCGAAGGTAAAATTTGAAAAATATCACCGGCAACAATATATTCCTTACTTTTTTCGACGATTTTACAATATTGCTCTTGGGTATAATTACTCTTAAATTCCGCATCAAAAATCAATGATTCTGCATTCGAATTTTGCTTGCTATTAATTGAGTCTTGCAAAATTTTAATTACATTCTGAATTTTATTAACCAACAAATCATAATTTTGTGAATTATCAGCAAAGACTGGGCAACAAATAAGGGCACAATCAAAAAGGCTATCAAATATAATCAAAATTTGCGGACGCAAAAAAATCGAATCTGGGATTTTGATTTCATCGGGTAAATTTCTATTGGGCAATCTCTCCATAAAGCGCACCATATCATAATTCATGTAGCCAAAGACTCCAGAACAAATTGATGGCAATTGTGAATTTTGATATTTCAAATCTGACCAATTTATTTTCGACATTGCCAAAAATTCGCGAAAATTATCAAAGATATCACCTTTTTCGACAATAAAATTTTCTGGATTTTTGGCAAAATCTAAATTGATATAAGATTGATTATTTTCGCATTTCCAAATTTTATCTGGCATAAGGCCAATAGCTGAAAATCTTCCTTTGTTATTGCCATTTTCTGCGGATTCTAACAAAAAAATATTTTCATCATAGAATTTAGATAATTTTGAAAAACTAGAAATTATAGTAAAATTATCGCTCGAGATTTTTTTAAACAAAACCGTGGATTTCTCCTTTGATATAACTGCTTCAAACTGCTCTTTGCTAAAGTTAAAACTCATTTGTCAATTTAAGATTTTTTGTTTTGAAAAAATTTTTCATTGACTTCAATTGGAAATTTTTTGGCAAGATAATCATTATATTCCAAAATAATATCTTGGGCAAATTCATTTACCGCCTTGTTTTTAGCGTCAATTTCTTCTTGAGACGACAATTTTGCCAATTTAGAATCTTTGACTAAAGCAATTACATATAAATCCTGAGTTATAGCAACTGCCTTGGTTACATTGCCAATTTTAGCTTCAAAAATTTCATCAATTATTTCATTTTTTATTGGCATTTTTGAGTCTCCAACATCGACAAAATTTAATCTTTGGAACTCTTTATTTTTATCGACTTTAAAACCCTTATTATATCCAATATTTACAGCTTGTTGTGGCGCTTTTTCGATTTCTGCAAAAACTGCTTTGACTAATTTGCCAAGACCAGCAATTTTTCGTTGCTCAATCAAATCTTGCATTATTTTATCTTTAACCTCAACCAATTCCAAATCTCTAGAGATGTCAATTTTAATGACTTCGATAGCATAAAATTTATCTTCGGAATTTTGTAATAATTTTGATGGCTGATTAATTTTTAATGCAAAAGTATTTTTTGCTAAATCTTTATAAATTTGCACCTCCCCAACCTCCTTATTTTGTGGGCTAACTCCATTTTGATCAAAGGATAAATTTACTTTTTTAACCATCAAATTAAATTTATTTGCTACTTCATCTAAAGATTTTGAAGCCAGCAAAGCATCATTAATTTTGACGACCTGCTCTTCAATTGCTTTTTCTTGTTTTTGCAGGGAAACTTTTTTCAAAATTTCAGACTGAACCTCGGCAAAACTGGCTTGACGCTCGGGATTGATATTGTTAAGTAAAAAAATATGAAAACCAATTTTACTTTTTACTACATCGCTAATTTGATTAACTTGCAAATCGTTGATTTTATTGGCGATTTCAAGGGGCAAAGTTGATTTAGAAATTTTTTCAATAGTTATTTCTTTTAATGTTTTATTGTGTAATTTTTTTGCCATTTTTGCAAATTCATTTTTGACATTTGGCGAATTATTGAAGCTAATAATTTTTTGCTGAAATTCTTGAGCCAATTTTTCATCATCAAGCATTAGATGATAATAATCTTTTGACTCAAGGGTGGTAAATTGAGTTTTAAGATTTTGATCATAATAAGCTTGCATCTCTTGCTGAGAAACCTCTGGATTTTGATTAAGATTTTTTTTGTCCATTTCTAACAATTTAATCTCCCGATATTCATTGGTTACAAATTGCTTTTTATTGTTATTGTAAAAATTAGTAACATCTTGCTGAGTTGGGGCCTCAAAATTTTTAACATTATTTTTAGAGATGGTAATTAAATCTACAACTCTTTTTTCCTTGTTAAACTCTTCTCTCTCATTAAAATTTTTATAGTTAACAGGAAGGACAGAACTTAAGCTATTAAAAATCATTTCGGCAGAAACTTCTCCGAGGACCTCATTTACATAAATTTCTTCGTTTAAACCATTATTTTGTAGAAATTTAGTAAATTTTTCCTTGTCAAATTTTCCATCCTTATCTTGAAAATTTTTATCTTCGGCGACATTTCTTAAAATAATTTTTTTACTGCCATAAGCGCCGATATCTGCTCCAACTTTTTTAATCATAGTCTTGCGAATCAGGCGATTAGCTACTTCTGATTTAAAACGCTCCGAATTGAGGTATTTTTCGATTTCTTCACTTGAACCTTTATTAGATCTCACAATTGCTCTATCCAATTCCAAAGCTCTTTCAAAGGCTTTAAGACTGATTTTTTCACCACCAACTTTTAACACCCAGCTATTGGGCATATCAACTAAAAAACTACTAATTCCAAAGGTAATAAAACTGACCCCCACTATGGCAAGGATGATTTTGAAAAATATGTTTTTGGCTAATTTACGAAATGCGTTCATACAAAAAAAATTTACTTAAATAATTATTGATTTCATTGATAATTGTAAAAAAAAATAATGATAAATCAACCTTGAATTTTTATTTTTAGCAAAAAATTTTTTTTGTTGTAAAATTGATATAATATTTATAAAATTTTATAGATTAGTCCGATTCTTTTAACCAAATTACCAGTTAAATAGATGATCGAAATAATAGCATAATATTAACTAAAATTTACTTCATGCTTATAGTGCAAAAATTTGGCGGAACTTCAGTTGGAGATATCGCCAGAATTAAAAATGTGAGCCTAAAAGTCAAAGCTGAACTTGATAAAAAAAACAAAGTTATCGTAGTGGTTTCAGCAATGTCGGGCGTCACTAATCAATTGGTTGACTATTGCAATCAAGTTTCAAATTTAACCAATGATGACTCATTAATCGAATATGACTCAATCGTTGCCACGGGCGAACAAATCACTTGCGGCCTTCTTGCTTTACAATTACAATCAATGGGTTATAAAGCCCGATCCTTTCTAGGATGGCAAATTCCCATTAAAACCGACAATGTTCATAGCAAAGCCCGAATCGAGGAAATTGATGGAGAATTTTTGCTAAAAACTTTACAAGAATATGATGTTTTTGTAATTGCTGGCTTTCAAGGTATAAATGATTCTAATCAGCGCATTTCCACTCTTGGTCGTGGTGGCTCTGATACTTCTGCAGTTGCCATTGCGGCTGCGGTTAAGGCGGATTTATGCGATATTTATACCGATGTAGATGGAGTTTACACTACCGATCCAAGAATCACCGACAAAGCGCAAAAATTAAAAAAAGTTACCTACGAAGAAATGCTAGAAATGGCGTATAGTGGTTCTAAAGTTTTACAAACCCGATCTGTCGCAATGGCGATGGCTCACAATGTTCGAGTCAGAGTATTGTCATCTTTTGGCGAAGCCAATGAAAATTCTGGCACAATTTTAGTAAATAACAATGAGGAAATTATGGAAAGACGCTTAATAACAGGAATTAGCTATAGTAAAAACGACATCAGGATCACCTTGGCAAATATGCCTGATCATCCCGGATTATCAGCTACAATTTTTGGAGCACTTGCCCAAAAAGAAGTTAATGTCGATATGATTGTACAAAATATTTCCGCCGATGGTAAATTTATCGACATAACTTTTACCACCAGCAAAGAAGAGCTTGAAAGAGCGAAAATTGCAATTGAATCAATTAAAAGCGAAGTTAAATATTCTGACTTAAAAATCGATGATAATATTGCCAAAATTTCAGTAATTGGCGTTGGTATGATTAGTCATTCTGGGGTTGCCCACACTATGTTTAAAACCCTAGCTGACAAAGGAATTAATTTGCTACTAATCTCTACTTCTGAAATAAAAATTTCGGTCTTAATTGCCAAAGAATATGGTGAGTTAGCGGTTAGAGTTTTGCACGACGCCTATCAACTTGACCAAACCAAATAAATAGATTGGAATTTATTTATTTTCGGCAATAAAACCAATATTACTCAATCCAGAATTTTGTAAAATTGACAGCACCGAACTAACTTTCCCATATTCGCATTCTTGGTCGGCTTTTATATGAATTGGCGTTTGAACATCTTCTTTTGCAATATTAAGACCCAACAGTGATCTTGAAAATCGGTGGGAAGAACTAAAAGAGTTGGGTGAAAAATATAGAGAACTAGAAAGGGAAATCTTAGAAAAAGAGCAAGTCTGGGACCTGCTCAAGAAATAAAAGTTATGGCAAAAGATGATATCATTAAGTTAGAAGGGCAAGTTGTAGATGTATTGCCCAACGCAACATTTAAAGTTCAGTTAGAGAACGGTCACACCGTATTAAGCTATGTTGCAGGTAAAATGAGACAGCATGAAATTCGTATTATTATGAACGATGTAGTTGAAGTAGAGATTTCTTCCTACGACCTAAGCCGCGGAAGAAT
>JALREU010000209.1 GCA_023256705.1 Rickettsiales bacterium | reverse complement strand
AATTTGATTTTGCTCATTGGTCAAATATTTCCCTCTTTAATGGGGTTAATGAGATGGGTTATAGCCCAAAAAACTATAATTTTATTAATCTTAATTTTTTACTTTTATGGAAATGCTTGCATTAAAATTTATTGGCGTTGGTTTATTATCAATTGCTATGGCTGGTGCCGCTGTGGCAATCGGCAATATCTTTGGTTCATTTTTCAATTCAATTGCTCGCAACCCTTCCGCTGCCCCAAAAATTGAAAAATATATCTATATCGCAGTTGGTCTAGCCGAAGCTATGGGTATCTTTGCCGTATTATTGGCTTTCTTAGTATTATTTACTAACTAATTTTTAACTAATCACCACTTAGGTCCTTAATTTTATTTGAACTATGCCTCAATTTGATTTTACCACATATTTATCGCAAATCTTTTGGTTTGGATTATGTTTCGCAATATTATTTTTATCTGCACATTATCTAATTTTACCAAGAATTCGCGAAATCATTGAAAAACGCTCTAAACTTATTGAAACCGATCAAAATCTTGCATCAGAAATTTCAATTAAAACTGAAGAAATTAATAAAGAAGCTGAAATGAATCTTCAACAAGCTAATTTGCAATATCAAAATAAAATCGCTGAAATTTTAAAAACCAATCAACAAATTCGTGACAAAAAAATCAGCGAGCTTAAAGAAAATCTTGAGCAAAAAGTTAGCAAATCGCGCGCAGAAATTAAAGAATTTATCGAAAATTCCAAAACTAACAACACCAAAATTATAAATTCTATTATCGAAATTATTAAAAATAAAATTACACAATAAAATGTTTGACGAAAAATTTTGGTTAGCCATAGCCTTTTTTAGCTTTGTTGCGATTTTAATTAAATATGTTTTCCCTCATATCAATAAATCACTTGATAATAATGCTAGAAAAATTGCAGATGATATTTTGCAAGCAAAAAACATGAGAGAAAGCGCCCAAAGGCTTTTGGAAGAGGCTCATATTTTTCACAAACACTCAATTGATCAAGCTCAAAAAATTTTAAGTGATGCAGTTTTAGAAGCCAATAAGCTCCAAGAAAATGCTCAAAAAGCTCTTGATGAACAAATCCAAAAAATGTCGCAAACCGCATTAAATCGTATCAAGTCAGAAGAAGAAATCGCCATTCGTCAAATCAAAACTCACATTGTCGATCAGGCGATAAACGAATTTTCAAATTTAAAGTTAAACGATCAAATTCAAA
>JALREU010000208.1 GCA_023256705.1 Rickettsiales bacterium | reverse complement strand
AAGGCTTTAGGAGGGAAATTTTTTCGTATTCCATTGACAAAGGATGTAGATTGGAAAGAATATTTAAATCTATTGTCTCAAAAATTTTTGCCTCGGCTAGAAGTAAATTTTTTATTTGATAAATCCTAACACTGAAATCAAATAACTCAATATCATCTTGGTTATCTATTTTAAAGCTAATTTCTTTTATATGTTCAATTTTAACTTTAGAATTTGCAAATATTTCTTCAAACTTTTCAAGTAAAAATTTAATATTGGATTTTAATAAATTGATATTTTCTAAAATCAAATTTAATTGGTTATTACTTGGATTTAATTTATTAATATGCTTTAGAAAAAAATAAAATTTTAAATTAATATCGGCTTTTTCTTTAGAGAGATCTAATTTTTCTATTTTCATATTGGTTATAATTAAATAAATCTAATTCAATTGATTTGTATTTTTTAAGAGGTTTTTCAAAAGACAATTTTATTTGATTTGATAGCGCTTTTATTACAGGAACACAAACACTATTTCCAAATTGTTTGTAAGCTTGATTATCACTAACCACAATTTTATAATCATCGGGAAACCCTTGCAATCTCGCCGCTTCTCTTGGGGTTAATTTTCGAGGATTTTGATCATTTTGTCTTATTAAAATCTCTGAACCATCTTTATAATATCTGGCTGAAATTGTGCTGGTATAAGGGGAATTTTCATCAAATATAGAATAGCCAAATCCATTACCTTTTTCAATATGTTCTTTCTTTCGACGAAGATGACCCGCCCACAATTTATCTGATATTGTGTATTTTTTCTCAACATCTTTTTGCAATATATCGCCAACTTTTGTTTTTTTGAATATGGGCTCTGGAAAAGAGAAATCCACATTATCTAATCTAAATCCAAAAATAAAAATTCTTTCTCTATTTTGAGGAACTCCAAAATCTTTGGCATTAAGAATTTGTGAATAAACATTATAACCCATCTCCTCCAGAATATTTTGAATAACTCTAAATGTCCTACCGTTATTATGACTTTTTAAACCTTTAACATTTTCTAAAAAAACAACTTTTGGTTTGTGGTGATTTATAATTCTCGCAATATAAAAAAATAATGTTCCTCTAGTATCTTCAAAGCCCATTTTAAGACCTGCATTTGAAAATGGTTGACAAGGAAAACCAGCAAGTAATACGTCAAAATTAGGTATATCTTTTTCATTGATTAGGGTAATGTCGCCAGCTGGTTTTTCAC
>JALREU010000207.1 GCA_023256705.1 Rickettsiales bacterium | reverse complement strand
TTGTTTTGAAATCAGATTTTGGTATTGATATTCATAGCGGTTCTATGCATCGCGTTAATTTTCCACAGATTAGAATCGATATAGAAAATCAAGTCGATCTTGAGTTGGCAAAAGTTTTTAATGCGCCGGCAATTGTTAATTCAAACCTGCGCGATGGTTCTCTTCGAAATGCTGGTTCACAAGCTAATATTCCTATTATTGTTTATGAAGCTGGCGAAATTTTGAGGTTTGATCAAGAAGCCGTTGAAATAGGTCTTAGAGGAATTTTTAATATCATGAAAAAAATTGGCATGATTTCAAAAATTCCATCAAAGCTAGAGTTTAAAAACAAAAATCAAATTTTCTTAGCACGCTCTAGCTCTTGGGTTAGAGCCTCTCAAAGTGGAATTTTTATAGCAAATGTAAAATTGGGCGACAAAATTAAAAAATCCCAAATTCTAGGCACAATTTCAAATCCTTTTGGAGATAATAAGTTTGATATTATTGCTGGCGACGATGGTTTAGTTATTGGTCTTACAATGATGCCGCTGGTCAA
This sequence comes from Rickettsiales bacterium, assembly GCA_023256705.1. Lineage (GTDB taxonomy): Bacteria > Pseudomonadota > Alphaproteobacteria > Rickettsiales > UBA1997 > CAILUF01. The sequence continues at coordinate 713 of JALREU010000207.1, read as the reverse complement.
TAAAGGCGATGCTTTGATTCATTTGGCTTCGTCTAAAAAACTTACAATTAAGGAAAATTTTACGAATGATTCACAAAATTTAGTTATGGATTGATGGCTGTTTTTTTTGAAGTTCTTGCGCTCTAAAATATTCTCTAGTTTTAATAATTTTAACAAATCTTGAAAAGGCATATAAGTAGCTGTAAGTAATGCCGTCGATCCCATAAATAAAATAGCGACGTATTATATAAGCTTTTAAAAATGCCATCGATGGCGAAAATAATGCTTTAAAATATGACGGGCATCGACCTTTATTAAAGCTATCAAGTGCTTGCATAGATGAGTATGAATTTATTTTGTCAATCCAATGTTTAAAATCCCGAAAAGATTGATGAAAAATAATATTTTTTAGTTGAAGAATTTTAGAATTATTTTTATTCCTAACCACTACAGAATCATGAACTGAGCTATCTTTAAAACCAGCTAAATCTTTGCGGTAAAGTCTGAGTTGATTGTAAAAATAAGCTAATTTTTTGGGGTGTTTTTCAAAACGAAATTTATTGACGATTTTAACCTTAAAACCGGCGATATTTTCTGCAATTGGTTGATTAAAAGTGGATTTAATTTCTTGAGTAAGTTCATGAGAAATTTCTTCATCAGCATCGATGTTTAAAACCCAATTATTGCGACACAAATTCTCGCCAAAAATTTTTTGCAAACCATAACCCTTCCAC
>JALREU010000206.1 GCA_023256705.1 Rickettsiales bacterium | reverse complement strand
CAATAAAGATGAGAATTTTAATCAAATAATCTTCGAAGATAATGGCCCCGGAATTTCCGCAAGCCATATAAAATATATTTTTGATTCTTTTTATACTTATGGCAAAAACGAAGGAACGGGTTTGGGTTTATATTTTTGTAAAATGACTATGGAAAGTATTGAAGGATCAATAGAGTGTAAGTCACGAGTTGGAAAATTCACCAAATTTATTTTAAATTTTCCAAAAATTTCCAACGATGAAATCTCCAAAAACAATATTTTGTTCGATAAAAATGATAATAATTTATTTCCAAAAAATATTTTGGTTGTTGAAGAAGGTGGATTTTTAAAAAATTTGGAAATGTTTAAAGAAGAAGTTAACGGAAATTTAAATGTTAACATAAATTTCATGAGCAATCTTAGAGATATAATTCAAGAATTAAAATCTAATTGCGCATATTACAATCTGATGCTAATTGATTATGAAAACAAAGATATTCAGGTTGAAAATTTAATTAAAATAACAAGAGAATTTAATCAAAAAATTCCAATTTTAGTTTATAATGCCTTTGAAAAAGAAATGGATAATCTTATTAATATTGGGGCGGATGAGGTTATTTCTAAAAATCAAAGATCAAACCAATATATTGTTAGGTCAATTGCGAAATGGAGCTTAATTAATAAATTACCAGAAAACATTACTATTTCTCTTTTAAATCAAAATAATGAAGGCAAAAAAGTTTTGTTAGCCGAAGACAATCAAGTTAATAGATTAATGTTGACTACTCTTTTAAAAAAAATGGGTTTTGAGGTTGATGCTGTTGCCAATGGAAAAGAGTTGCATGACAAATTTTTTAAAGATAATTCTCAGCATGACTTATTAATAACTGATATAAATATGCCATTAATGAATGGCGATGAAGTCGTGAAAAAAATTAGAAAATCTGGTCAAAAAAAATCACACATACCAATTATCGTATATAGTGGTGATGGTGAAAAAGAAAAAATTCATAAATTCTTGCGAAGCGGAATCAACGATTTTTTTATAAAAGGAACCGATATCGGCTATTTATCTAACCTTATAAAATTTTGGGTATCGTAAATTAATTTACCTATTTTTAAATCATAAAATATCATAAACTCTTGATCTAAAACCAATTACCTAGCAATTTTAAATATTCCGAAAAGATTAATTAGCAAACTAGCTAATATTAATCGACATAAACATCATCAATAAATTTTAAAGGTTCCTCGTACCAAATAATTTTTTTA
>JALREU010000205.1 GCA_023256705.1 Rickettsiales bacterium | reverse complement strand
TAAATTTACAAACTGGAACGGCTAATTTTTATAATTCAACCGGGCCAAATAAAATTTGTATTCAATATTGATAAGGCTTTAAAAAAGGAAACGTGAATAATAAAACTTCCCTTAGTCTTTTAATAAACCAAAATTTTAATTTAAAAATAATTGTATATAAGATTAAATTTTTAATTATTTTTTGATGTATTTAGTATAGATAATTAAGAATATTATCTATGGAAAGTTCAATAAATATTAAACGTAAAAATAATATTACTTTTGGAATATTATTTTTTATTTTTTTTCTTATTATTGGTCTTTACCCTTTAATATCAAATGAACCTATTAGAACTTGGTCAATTATTGTATCTTTAGTATTTTTAACCGTAACTATTATTAAACCTAATTTATTTACATTTCTAAATAAATTATGGATTAAATTTGGAATTTTACTTGGAAAAATAATATCCCCAATTGTCATGAGTTTAGTTTTTTTCTTTGTGGTAACACCTATTGGAATATTTGTTAAAATATTAAAAAAAGATGTTATGGGTCTAAAAAGAGAACAATCTTCTTATTGGATTACCAGAGAAGATAAAATTCAAAGTATGAAGAAACAATTTTAATGTTTGAATTTTTTAAAGAGTTTTGGGATTTTTTAAAAGTTAGAAAGAAGTATTGGTTGCTTCCTATTCTTATTGTTCTTGCTTTATTTGGTTCCTTAATTGTACTTAGCCAAGGAACAGCGGTTGCCCCATTTATTTATACAATATTTTAGTTTTTGTAAGTGACCTCCATTCTTGGAATTTCAGCATTTTATCATGATAGTGCAGCAGCTATTATTGTGAATGGTGAAATTATTGCTGCAGCACAAGAGGAAAGATTTACAAGAAAAAAACATGATGCAAGTTACCCAAAGAATGCAATCAATTATGTTTTAAAAGAAGCGGCTTTAAAATTAAATGAGGTTGATCAAATAGTATTTTATGAGAAACCTTTTTTAAAATTTGAAAGATTACTTGAAACTTATATTGGATTTTCTCCAAGTGGCTTTAAATCTTTTTCTATGTCCATGCCATTATGGCTTAGTGAAAAATTATTTCAAAAAAAAATGCTTTTTGATGCATTAAAAGAACAAGATAATAATTTTAATGATATTAAAAAGATAAATTTTTCAGAACATCATCTAAGTCATGCCGCAAGTGCTTTTTTTTCAAGTCCTTATGATGAAGCAGTTATCTTAACATTAGATGGAGTTGGAGAATGGGCT
>JALREU010000204.1 GCA_023256705.1 Rickettsiales bacterium | reverse complement strand
CGATGATTTTTTTGTTACAAATTTTTCGATTAATTGATTGAAAATATTCATTTGAAGCTAAGTTTATAAGATATTGCGATTTGGTTTTATTAATTTCTAAAGTAATTTTGTCCCCCCAAAATTCGTACAAATTTTTTGAAATAAAACTGGTTTTTTTGAAATCAGTTCCCATTTCAAGTCGATATGGAGATATTTCATCTAGAGGCCTTAAAAATCCGTATAAACCAGATAGAATTATCAAATGATTCTGAGCAAAATTAAAATCTTCGATAGTATAATTTTTTTTATCAATTCCATCATAAACATCACCGTCAAAAGCTAAAATTGCTTGTCTTTTTTTAGCTTGATCAAAATTTTGAAAGCGCGCGAAATTTAATTTAGCTAAATTTTTGCTAATTTTCATTAAACTCTCCAAATTTTCGATTGAAAAATTTTTTAATTCCGCAACTAATTTTTGAGTATCTTTTAAAAATATTGGCGATGATTTATTCGATAACATAAAATTGGTTTCGAAGTCCAAAGATTTAGCCGGAGATAATGCGATTAACATAATGTTTGCTTGCTTTTAAAGTTATAAAGTTTTTTAATAAAACACACAAATCATTTTAAAGCTTTAATTATAAAAATCATGCAAGAATTACCTTTAATGCGCAAAGCAACTGCTGTTTGGCTAGTTGAAAATACTTCACTTACTTTTTTACAAATTGCAATATTTTGTGGACTTCACGAACTCGAGGTCCAAGGTATTGCCGATGGCGATGTCGCATCTGGCATAATTGGTCAAAACCCAATTTTATCTGGCCAACTTACTGATGAGGAAATCAAAAGATGCGAAAATGATTTAAAGGCAACCTTGGTTTTAAACAAAAGCGCCTCAAGCAAAATAAAAATTTCTGAAAAACAATCAAAATATACTCCGATAGCGCGACGCCAAGATAAGCCTGATGGCATCTTTTACTTATTAAAATATTACCCAGAAATTACCAACTCACAAATTAAAAAACTTATCGGAACCACCGATAAAATGATCGATTCAATTCGTTCTCGCTCACACTGGAACATGAAAAACATCAAACCGCGCGATCTAGTTCTTCTTGGATTATGTAGTCAATCCCAGTTTAATGAGGTAATTTCCCTAATCAAATCTTCTGAAAACAACTCCACTGATAATTCAGAAAAAAACAAAAAATCTAAAAAAAATTCATAAATTATGACAATTGAAATTGGTCAAGTTGCACCACTTTTTTCTTTGCCAAGCGATGAAGGAAACGAATTTAATTT
>JALREU010000203.1 GCA_023256705.1 Rickettsiales bacterium | reverse complement strand
AGCTTTGGGCTTGAGTTAAGGCTTGGTCTTTATTATATTTTTGTTGATTAGGGTCATCATCTAAAATAAACTTTCGAAACCTTTCCAGCGCCTCTTGACTTAAATATTTGGTGTTAATAATTTGCGGACTTAAACTATAAAAATATGTGCCGATTTTTTTCTCATTTTCCGATGCAACCTTAAGCTTTGTTTTAATTTTTTGATATTTAATAATTTCCTCTGCATTTAGAGTTTGATGCTCTAAAATCCTATGTTCAATAACTTCGACTCTTTGTTGAATTTCTTTTTGATTTAGTCCATTGGTTTCCAATAATTCCGCTACTGATAATTTTTCTAAATCTTGATTTGGCATTGATTTATATGGAGCTGTTTGGTTTAATATTTATAAAAACTAAATTTTTAAAAAATTTTTGATAATTTCTTCGGCTTTTACCCATTTTACAGCTTGGTAACGCTCATTATCTAGACTATCCATTTTAGCACTCCCATTAAATACAGTGTAAAAATATTGCATACCTTGCCAAGCTGGGTAAAGCTCATTATTTTTTGGTGCAAAAAATTTGGTTAAGGCGATATAAAATTTTAGCATTTTTAAATTTCCGCCATTAAGAAGTTTAAATTTTTTACCAGTTAATTTGGTCATCAAATCCACAAAATCTTTACTACTTAATTGATCGCTGGCAATTTTAAGATAACGTGGTGAATTATCATCAAGAGCCGCTTGGGCTGTGTATTGGGCAGTGGTATCAATTGTTGTAAAGTCAATTTTTTGATTCGGATTTTGAAAATAAACAACCCGCTTAATTTTAAATAAAATTAAAGGCATTACCGTTACCAGCATATCACTAAAAACTCCGTTTAAAATTGATGTAATTTGAAGCGACGATTGATCAAGTGTTTTTTTAAAATCTTTACGCAATTCTAGATTGCGATTTGAACCATCTTCAATATTTCGAAAATCCGCTGCAAAATCTGAAGGAATAAATCTTTTTACCCCAGACTTTTCTGTTGCTCGTAAAATTTTAGTTTGAGCATCAATAATCGACTCTTTTAGTCCACTAATTGTTGAAACCACGCAATTTGAATTGGCAAATATTTTACATAATTTATTTTCATCATCAAAATCAACGCAGTGAATTTCTAGATTCTCGGTCTTTAGATTCTCGAGATTTTTTGCTTTTGATATATTTCTTATAACCGCTTTTACCCTGGCATTTTGCTTAAGCAATTCTCTACACAATCTGTAACCCAAATCGCCATTTGCCCCAACTACTGTAATAATTTTTGTCATAAATCTCAAAATTT
>JALREU010000202.1 GCA_023256705.1 Rickettsiales bacterium | reverse complement strand
TTTTTTGTTCAACTGCTTTAAAACATTCTTCTTCTGAATCAAAGCATCGGGCATTGCCGATAAAAACTAAATCATCATTTTGCATACCCGCCACTTTTACCACCGCACCGTCAGGCGCCAAATTGCCCTTTAATATCACCACTCCACCACTTGGCGACAATGGCTTTGAAGGTAAATAAACTACATCTTGTTTTTTGTTAAATTTAATGTCCCGCAAATTTTCCGCCATAGTTTTGCCAGTAACTGTAAGGCAATCGCCATGAATAAAACCAGCATCAAGCAACAGTTTCAAAATCATCTGCACACCACCTGCTTCATATAAATCTTTGGCAACATATTTGCCACCCGGCTTCATATCAGCGATATAAGGGGTGCGCTTAAAAATTTTAGATATAGCAAATACATCAAAATCAATGCCACATTCATTAGCAATCGCTGGCAAGTGAAGCACCGCATTAGTAGAGCCACCCGTTGCCGCCACAATTGTTGCAGCATTTTCTAAGGCTTTTAGAGTAACAATATCTCTGGATTTAATGCCAAGTTCAAGCAAATTCATCACCGCTTTTCCTGAATAATAAGAATATTCGTCGCGAGATTCGTAAGGCGCAGGCGCACCAGATGAACCAGGTAAAGCCAAACCAATTGCCTCAGAAACACAAGCCATAGTATTGGCGGTAAACTGCCCGCCACAAGCTCCAGCCGAAGGACAAGCCACCTTGGTAAGCTGAGCTAAATCTTGCTCGCTCATTTTGCCCGCATCTCTTTGCCCAACCGCTTCAAACACATCAACAATCGTTACATCCTTGCCTTTAAATTTTCCTGGTAAAATCGAACCACCATACATAAACACCGAAGGGATATTTAGTCTACACATCGCCATCATCATTGCTGGCAAAGATTTGTCGCAACCCGCCAAGCCAACTAGGGCGTCATAGCAATGTCCGCGAACCGTAAGCTCAATAGAATCGGCGATAACTTCACGAGAAACTAAAGATGATTTCATGCCCTGATGTCCGTTGGCAATGCCATCGGTGACGGTTATAGTGGTAAATTCACGGGGAGTTCCGCCAAAATCTTTGACTCCTTTTTTAGCAGGTTGTGCCTGTCTTGCCAAAGCGATGTTGCATGGCGCAGCCTCGTTCCAAGCGCTTACCACTCCAACGAATGGCTTTTGAATATCTTCTTCACTTAAACCCTTTGGATATAATTCGGTTTTGATATTGTAAAGCATGGTTTTGCGACCTTCGCAACCATGGGAAGAAGTTACATATCGTGAAGGTAATTTTGATTTATCGATTGATTTTTTGGTATTTTTTAAAGCTGAGTTTTTTGATTTTGCTTTCTGTATTTTTTTTGCC
>JALREU010000201.1 GCA_023256705.1 Rickettsiales bacterium | reverse complement strand
GTTGCGGGGCTTGGATTTGAACCAAGGACCTTCAGGTTATGAGCCTGACGAGCTACCAGACTGCTCCACCCCGCGATAATAAAATTACTCTTTATTAATACTAATAATTTTATTAATTCAAGAAAAATTATTAAATTTTAAAACTGTTATTTGGAACGGTCCTCTTGGAGCCTTTGAAATTGAGCCTTTTCACCTAGGAACTAAGGCTATCGCTCATAGTATCGCAAGCCTTACTAAGGCTGGAAATATTTTGTCGATTGCTGGAGGTGGCGATGTTGTTTCGGCGATAAATTCGGCGAATTTAGCTTCAGATTTCACTTATATTTCAACCGCTGGAGGAGCTTTTTTAGAGTGGCTCGAGGGTAAAGAATTGCCCGGAATTTTAGCTTTAAATCAAAAAAATCTCGGTTAATTTTTAACTTGCTATTGAAGTTTTCATCTTTAAAATATTTTTTTAGATTTTAATTAACCAAAATCATATGGGGATATAGCGCAGTTGGTAGCGCGTTTGCATGGCATGCAAAAGGTCACGAGTTCGAATCTCGTTATCTCCACCATGCTTCGCTCTTACGAGCTACGCATGGCACGCCAGTGCCAAAGTAGATCGTTAGAGCGAAGCATGCCAAGCGAAGCCCGAAGGGCGAAGATTGGCTTTATAATAATTTAAAAACTCAAATTAATTCTTATCACCATAAGAAAATGTTTTACACCTACATTCTAAAATCCAAATTAGACCCTCAGCAATCATATGTCGGATACACTTCAAATCTTAAGCAAAGATTGATTGATCATAATTTAGGAAAATCAATTCACACCAACAAATTCAAACCTTGGGGTTTAGAATTTTATTGCGGATTTAATAATAAGGAAAAAGCATTAAAATTCGAAAAATATTTAAAATCTCACTCGGGAAAGGCATTCACAAAAAAACATTTTTAGTTTTAATTTATGTAAATAATTAATTTAATTTTTTGTATTTTTTTTATTTTAATAATTTGCCTAAATCTAATCAACTTCGCTATTGGCATAAATTTATTAAAACCCTCTCCCCTATTTCTTGAAAATTAAATAAGTCGCAATCACAATCAAAACGAAACCAAGTAAATGATTCCAAAGTAATTTTTCTTTTAAATAAAAAATTGAAAAAATGCAAAAAACCGTTAAAGAAATTACCTCTTGGATAGTTTTTAATTCGATGGCGGTAAATTTTCCATAGCCATAGCGATTGGCAGGCACTTGTAATGCATATTCGGGCAAGGCAATCAGCCAGCTCACTAAAATCACTTGCCATAATGCTACATCACGAAATTTGAGATGACCATACCAAGCAAAGGTCATAAAAATATTTGATAAAGTTAGTAAAATAATTGTTTGCATAAAATAAAAAAATTTAACTTAATCCTTGCCATCTAAAATCTAAACCT
>JALREU010000200.1 GCA_023256705.1 Rickettsiales bacterium | reverse complement strand
GGGAACAATTTTCCAAAAAATAAAACCGCAATAATTAAAGTTGAATTTAATATAATTGGTGACGAGGCGGGAACCGCAAATTTATTGATAGAATTAAGCACTCCCGAAAATAAAGAAACTAGTGAAATAAAAATTAGATAAAAAATTGTAATTCTTGAGAAACTAACAAGTTGTTGAGATTTGAAGGGATCGGCAAAAAAACCTGGAAACAAAATTTTCATGAAAAAAGGCATGAAAATTTGAAAAATTATTACAAAAATTAACAAACTAAAAAATAGAATCGAAAAAATATTAGCTAAAAAATAACGAGTATTTTGTATGCTTTCATCGTTATTTTTGTAATTTATTTTTTCGATAAAAATTGGAACAAAAGCTGAATTAAAAGCTCCTTCGGCAAAAACTCGGCGAAAAAAATTCGGTACACGAAACGCCCCAAAAAAAGCATCGGATAAGGCACTAACTCCGATATATCTGGCAATTAAAATATCACGGATAAAACCCAATATTCTGGAAAGAGAGATAAAAAAAGAGATTGTGAAAAACGATTTAAACATATTTTATGAGAAAATATTCCAAAAATCTTCGGAAATATTTTGCGGAATAATCATAACGCTAGCATTGATTTTGTCGCCAATTTTACCAACAATTTTTGGCAAAACAGTGTTATCAGATTGAAAATTTTGTGATTTTCCGAACACGATCATTTTACAATTTCCAACCACTTTAATTTCTTTGGTAATCTCAGCGACAATATCACCTTCACGTATTGATATTGATGGCTCTATGCCATTTGGTATACAGATATTATCGACTAATTTTTTAAGATGTTTTTGAATTTGATTACGCTTTTGGTTAGAAATTGCCTCGCTTGCAAACAATAAATTTCGGTGCGAACCTTCAATTACCGCAAGAATTCGGAGCTTCAAATTATTTCTTTTAACCATGTGAGTTGCATAGCGCAGGGCATTTTCAGAGGCATTAGTAGAGTCAATACAAGCAATAATTGTCGACATGAAATAATGATTTATTTTTTAATAAATTTTACGAAAAAGTAGTTTGTTAATATACCCACAAAAACTGCGATAAAAACTGCTAGCAATCCATATAAAACTGATTGATTTGAGGCAAAATCTGAAATTTTTGCGCTTAAGCCGACTTGATTAACATAAATTGGGATCGATTGGTAAGATAAAATCGAGCCGTTATTAATCAAATAAATTTCTACAACGTAAGTACCGAGTAAAATATTTTTTGGAAAATCGATCATCACCTTAAATAAGGTTTCGTCCAAAAAATCAATTGGCTTGGTATTAGATGCAAAATATTGTTTATTTTCGAGCAATTCGACAAGCTGTATCCTAAATTCATTCATTTTTGAGGGCGAAAGATTTTGTGAGATTTCAAATTTAATATTATTTTTGCCAAGTTCAAAATCGTTTAA
>JALREU010000001.1 GCA_023256705.1 Rickettsiales bacterium | reverse complement strand
AATTTCTGATAGTTCAAATTGTTAGAATTTTTACTGTCAGAAATTATAGAGTGTCAGATGAAGTTTGGGCTATTACATCTAAATTTCCAATAAATATTACAAAATTATTGGATTTTTTTGTCTTAGATATCCAAAGTTTCACCTCTTATAGCCGTTAACTTTATTGAAGAATTCCATCTTGAGTTACATATAACTTTTGGAGGATGATATTTTTTTTGCTCTAAATTGTATTTTGTAATTAATTGATTAAAAAAATTATCATTATTGCTTTGATTGGGGGTGGAGCTAAGTAAAATTTTATGGCAAGGAACCGATGTGCATGGACCATCTTTTTTATCATCCTGCAATGATTTTAAATGTAAATATTGCGATATTAAGGAAGCTGAATTATTATTTATTATTTCCGATTGCTTTAAATTTATTTTAAAAGCATGTTGTAATTTTTCTAAAACTTCTGGAAAATTTTCAACCAATCTATCAAACATTGCTAATTGAATTTCCTCGGGAAATAAATTAATTTTAGTTTGTTTTTTTGAAGGAAATACATATTCAAAAACAAAGTCGAATTTATTTTCTTTAAATTTAACCTTATATTGGAAATTACATCCATCATTAAAAAATCTAAGTCTAAAAGCAATATCATTCCCTTCTTTTAATTTGTCTATAGCAGTATTTGATGCAACTATTTTCATATCTTTTTGAGAATCTTTGCTAATTCGCAAGGATTTTCGTGGGCTATGAATTTGAATTTGACTATCTGGTGTTTTATTTATATCGCTAGCAAAATGTTGCAATAAAAATGGCGATAAATATTTCTCGCTTAAGGAAACTTCTTCGATATCATCTTTAGCTTTAATAGCCTTTTCCAATTCTTCGCTTATTTGAATTTTTCTTTTAATTCTTTGTAATTTTTTTAAATCTTCTATATTCAGCATTAATCCATCTTTGATGGAGTGTTCAATTAATTCAACTCTTTCTTTAATTTCATTAAATGTTAAGCCATGGGTAATTAATAAATCTGAATTTTTGGAGTTTTCTTTAAAAGATAATGGCGAATCCGTTGAATGACTAGTTGATGAATCTTGATCATAACTTGAAAAAGCCTTTACTCTATCAATCATTGAAGATAAATCGATTGAAGCTGAGGATTTTTTCATGAATTTTTAAAATTAGTTATTACAATAAATAACTAATTAATAATATCATAATTCATTTTTCAATTTTCTCATTAATTCTTAATTCATCTTTTGATTTTTTGGTTTTTTATATTACACTAAAAATCCGAGGAGTAAAATTGCTTAATATTTTTTTAAAAAAATGTTGCAAATATTCAATTTTTGCCAAAAATATCATTAGCAAGTTGATTTAAAACTGATTTGAGTTCAGAATTTTCGATGTTTGATATGGTGTTGGTAATTTTTTCTTGAGTAGTGGGGTCGCTAATTTTCTTTTCTGGCTTTTGACTTTCTAACAGCTTTGGTTCTTGTTTGATGATGATTCTGCTTACCGCTTTGAAGCCATAAAGTCGAGCAATTCTTTCGATTATTAAATTCTGGTTTTGCTCAATGTAAAAGCCGATTGCGGGGTTAAAAACTGCAATGGTTAATTTTGATTCTTGGCTTTTGTGATTGATGCTTACTAATTTTGGTTCACAAAATTTGGCATATTTGGCACCGATTATGTCATGCCAATTTTTTACTAAATTATTAATTAAGATAAATTCTTTTTTTGAGCCTTGAAATATCGGTTTTAAAAGATGGTTTAATTTTTCATCGATGGTTTGCATGCCGTAAAATTTTCGAATTTTTACAGAATTTTTTTGATGCATAATTGTTTTTTAGTAATATAATTAGAAAAAATATTTTTTAAATATAAATTATGACCTATTTAAATCAAGAAACATTTGGACTAACTAGATTTCGTAGAAATCGCAAAAATCATAGCATCCTTGATTTAGTTGCTGATGTTAAAATTCATGCCAATAATTTGATTTTACCAATTTTTGTGGTTGATGGAATAAATCAAAAACAGCATATTGATAATTTGCCCGATGTTCATCGTTTTTCTTTGGATTTGGCTCTTGAACAAGCCAAGCAGGCTTTTGATTTGGGAATAAAAGCGGTGATGATTTTTCCAGTTATCGATAAAAATTTGAAATGCGAATTAGGCAAGGAAGCTCTAAATCCAGATAATTTGGTGTGTAAAACTATTAGCTACCTCAAACAACATTTGCCAGAAATGCAAATTATTTGTGATATTGCCCTTGATCCTTTTACCTCGCATGGTCATGATGGGTTAATTGACAAAAATTTTGTGGTAAAAAACGATGAAACTGTCGAAATTTTGTGTAAACAAGCTTTGAACTATGCCAATGCGGGTTGCGATATTGTGGCTCCTTCGGATATGATGGATGGCAGGGTTTTGGCAATCCGTCTAGCGCTTGATGAACATAAGTTCCAAGAAGTGAATATTATGTCATATTCCGCTAAATATGCCTCGAATCTTTATGGTCCATTTCGTGATGCCGTTGGTTCACAACATAATTTAATAAAAAACGACAAATCAAATTATCAAATGGATTTTCGTCGAAAAGATGAAGCTATTATTGAATGCAAACAAGATATAAATGAGGGCTCCGATATGCTTATTATCAAGCCGGCAAGTTTTTATTTAGACATAATTTATCGTGTGAGTTCGCAGTTTCAGGTGCCAATTTTTGGCTATCAAGTTAGTGGCGAATATGCGATGCTAAAATATTTAGCAAAATATTCAAAATTAGATTTTAATAAATTGCTTTTAGAAAATTTGATTGCCATAAAAAGAGCTGGAGCAACTGGAATAATATCTTATGGTGCTATAGAAATTGTTAAAAACTTAAAGTAAAATATATAATACCTTTACATAAAAAAAAAATAGAGGAGCTCGAAGCATATCAATTTGCAGATTCGGCTTTGGCATGTGGTGTTTTAATTTCAGCGGGGATTGGAATTGGTCTTGCCCTTTCAACCATAACAACCGCTCCGGTTTTTTCAACAGTTGGGGTAGGGGTTGGATTTGGATCGGCTTTAACAATTACACACTTTATTTCTTACGAAGATTTGTATAACAAACATTCTAATGATAAAGATTCTAAGGTTGGTAATGATGATTTAAAAACGTATGGAATGAATAGCGATTATAAAATTAGGATACCGTCACCATCATTTAAAATTAAGGAATCTGTAGAAAATTTATTTAATATTGAAGCAGGACAAAAATCACCCTAATTTTTTTTGCAAATTACTTAACATATGCTTTGTGAGTTTAGCCAAATCATATTCGGCTTTCCAGCCCCATTGTTGTTTGGCCTGAGAATCATCAATGGATTTTGGCCAAGAATCGGCAATATTTTGACGAAAATCTGGTTGATAAGAAATCGTAAAATCTGGTAAATGTTTTTTGATTTCATTTGCCAATTCTTCGCAAGAAAAACTTACTCCTGCAAAATTAAAATCACAATAATTTTTTAGCTTATTAAAATCATAATTAGCCAGTTCAATAGTTCCACGAATAGCATCTTCCATTTGCATCATTGGCAAGGTGGTATCAGCCTTTAAAAAACATTGATATTTGCGATGTTTAATAGCTTCGTAAAAAATTTCTACAGCATAATCGGTGGTGCCACCCCCTGGTAAAGTTTTGTGACTAATAAGGCCTGGATAACGCAAGCCACGAATATCCATATTATATTTTCTAACATAATAATCGCAAAGCAATTCGCCACTAGCTTTAGAAATTCCATAAATAGTTTTGGGCATAATAATAGTTTGTTGCGGAGTATTGTCTTTAGGTGTTTCTGGACCAAAAACTGCAATCGAACTTGGGGAAATAATTTGCTTGATATTAGTAAGGCGCGCAACTTCCAAAACATTATAAAGCCCAGTAATATTAACATCAAAACATAGTTGGGGATTTTTTTCGCCAGTTGCTGATAAAATTGCAGCTAGGTGATAAATATGGGTAATTTGATGTTTCTTAATTATTGCATTTAGGGATTCTTTATCGAGGATATTCAGGGTTTCATATGGTTGGTATTGTGGTAAAATATTTTGCGAATGTAAATCCGAACAGATCACATTATTTTCGCCATAAATATTTTTTAAAGCCATTGATAATTCTGAGCCAATTTGTCCAAGTGCTCCTGTAATTAGTATTTTCATGGTTATTTTACAAAAAAAGTTAGTGATTTTAAATATTCATTTTCTTTTAAAGCTGGGTGAATTGGGTGATCATAGCTTGCTCCAAAGGAGCGAATTAAGGTGGCATTTTTGCCAGATTTGTTAAAAGCGATTTGACAAGAATGAATTAGGTCGTCAATCTTAGCGTGATGTGAGCAAGAAGTGAGCATCACAAAGCCATTTTTTTTGAGATGCTTAACTGAAAGCCTAATTAATTTTTCGTAACCGCGAAGTCCCGAGAATAAATCCTTTTTACTTTTGATGAAAGCAGGTGGGTCAAGAAGAATTACATCAAATTCTTGATTATTTAAATGATTTTTTTCAAATAAATCAAATATTTTTTCATGAAAAAAACTTATCTGGCAATTTTCATTAAATTTATCTTTCGCATTATTAGCATTTTTTTTGGCGAGATTTAAAGCATCAATTGCGCTATCCACAAAAGTTACGCTACGAGCTTGAGCCTTGATGGCGTTGACTCCAAAGCCTCCGCTATAGCAGAAACAATCAAGAATATCGGCATTTTTGGAAATTTTTTGGACGAATTCTCGATTGGTTCTTTGGTCGTAAAACCAGCCAGTTTTTTGACAATTTTTCAAATTTACCAAAAATTCAATTTCATTTTCTTCAATTAAAATATCATCATCGGAAATTTCGTCGACAAATTCAAATTCTTCAAGACTTTCAAGCTTTTCAAGGTGACGCATTTCTGAATTATTTCTAAAAATAATTTTACAATTTTTAAAAATTTCGCGAAGGGCTAAAATAATTTGTGGTTTTAAAATTTCCATTCCAGCGGTTGAAATTTGAATGATAAAAATATCGCCATAGCGGTCAATTACTAGACCGGGCAAATAATCTCCCTCGGAATTAATTAATCGGTAAAATGGTTTATCAAAAAATTTTTGACGCAAATTTTGTGCTTGAGAAATTTTTTCTACCAAAAAACCCTCATCGATTTTTTGAGAAATATTATGAGTTAAAATTCGACCTGCAATTAATGAATGAGGATTAAAATAGGCTAAGGCAAATTCGGGATTATTATGAATTTTTACTAAAACAATTTGCCCTTTTTCTAAATTTTTTAAGGCAGAAAAATTTTCAATTTCATTAGAAAATATCCATGGATTGCCGGCGATTAGTCGCTTTTCATGATGGGCTTTGATTATTAATTTTGGATATGTCATTTATGAATTTTTTGATTTTAATTGAAGTAAGTAAGAATTTCGCTTGGTTAGATAGCCATTAAAAATTTCGTCATAATTGTTGGGAATAATTTTATTTATGTTTTCTAAAGATAATAAATTGTTGCTGTAATCAAAAAAAACTCCTTCATCATCATTAATTTCTATAGCAAATTCTGACTCAATAAAAGCAAGTGGAATGGTTGCCGAAAGCATACAAATATCGATAATTGAAATATTGTCGCCGTTAAAAAATTTTGTGGTTGGTAAATTATTTTCAAAATGATTGATTTTATCTTGAATTTCCAATATTTTCGCCTCAAATGATTCTTTATTTTGGGTGTTAGCAAGTTGAAATATCGAAGAAATTAGTCCGTTGCTAAAATCCATCCAGCCACGATTCAAGGCTTTTTCAATAGGGTTGACTGGATGAAGTTTCGCTTCATTAAAAGTCTCTTCAAGATATTCACAAATTGCAATTGATTCGAATAAAACTTGATTATCAATTTGTAAAATCGGTGCTTTGCCAAGTGGCGATAATTTTACGAACCAATCGGGTTTATTGCCAAGGTCAACATAAATCCTTTCAAATGAAATATTTTTTTCAATTAAACACATCTCAACTCGATGCCCATATGGAGATAAGGGCGAAGTATATAATTTAAAGTTTGGCATATTTAATTTTTAAAATTGATAAATTGGAAATTTTTTGCAAAGTTTTAAAACTTCCGCTTTGGTCTCAAGTTCAAGTTTTTTATTGCCCTCTTCGCCGTTTTTGACAAAACCCGCCAAAACATCGCCAATCATTTCGCCAATTATCGTAAATTCATTTTCCTTAAATCCACGGCTAGTGCCAGCAGGCGACCCAAATCTTAAACCCGAAGTCACAAATGGACTTCTTGGATCATTTGGAATGGCATTTTTGTTGCAAGTTAAGCCCGCTCTTTCTAGCACATGTTCGGCTTCTTTGCCTGTAATAGTTTCAAGTGGCGTTAAATCTGCCACCATTAAATGACAATCAGTGCCACCTGTGGTAATTTTAAGACCCTTTTTAATTAGAGTTTCGGATAAGATTTTGGCATTGGCAATAATTTGTTTTGCGTAAATTTTAAATTCTGGTTTTAAGGCTTCGCCAAATGCTACCGCCTTGCCAGCAATAACATGCATTAAGGGACCACCTTGAAGTCCGGGGAAAACTGCAGAATTGATTTTTTTTGCCAATTCTTCATTATTAGTTAAAATCACTCCGCCTCTTGGACCGCGCAAGGTTTTGTGGGTTGTTGAAGTTACGATATCGGCAATGCCAATTGGCGATGGATAAACTCCAGCGCAAACTAAGCCGGCAATATGTGCCATATCAACCATAAGTAAAGCTCCGACTTCATCGGCAATTTCACGAAATTTTTGCCAATCAACAATTCTTGGGTAAGAGGAAATTCCGGCAACGATTAATTTTGGACGATGCTCTTTGGCCAAGGCTCGAGCTTGGTCATAATCAATTAAACCATCATCTTGACGAATGCCATATTGCACCGACTTTAACCACATCCCTGAAATAGTGCGCATCGCACCATGCGTTAAGTGGCCACCAGATGCTAAAGACATGCCCATGATTGTATCATGTGGCTGAAGAAGAGCTAAATATACGGCTAAATTAGCACTAGCACCAGAATGAGGTTGAACATTGGCAAATTTTGAGCCAAATAATTCGCAAAGTCTGGAAATAGCTAGACTTTCAATTTCATCGGAAAATTCACAGCCACCATAATATCTTTTTTGAGGATAACCTTCGGCATATTTATTGGTAAAAACTGAACCTTGAGCCTGAAGAACTGCTTTGCTTACAATATTTTCTGAGGCAATTAATTCGATTTGATCTGATTGTCTATTAAGCTCGCGTGAAATAATTTGGCTAACTACATTATCGGTATCTTGTAGATTTGAGTTAAAAAAATTCATAAATTTAAAATTGATTTTTGTTAAAAAGATTTTTTTAAAAGAATAAATAAATTATCAAATAAATTTATAAATTTAGCAACCAAACATTTTAAATTTTTTAATTAATTTCTTGCACTTAACAAAATTTTTTTTGAAAATATGGAAAGTTAAAAAAATATTTCTATAAATTTGATGACAAAATCCGAAACCAAAAATTCCAATAATAATCTTGCTAATCGCGTCGATTTATCGAATGTTGAAGCCGAACAATCGGTTCTTGGCACCATTATTTTAAATAATGAATATCTCGCTAGGGTTTTGGAATTTTTGTTGCCTGAACATTTTTACGAGCCAGCCCATCAAAAAATTTATGCCCAATTAATTCATCATATCGAAAAAATTAATATTGTTGCCAATAATATTACTCTAAAACAATTTTTTGAAAATGATGAGTCGATTAAAGCAATTGGAGGTGCTCAATATTTAACAGCACTTATGGCAGTTGCTTCGGGAATAGTCGATATTGTTGATTATGGAAAAATTATTTATGACTTGGCATTGAAAAGAAAATTAGTAATGATTGGCGAAGATGTAGTTAATAGAGCTTTCAAAGAACATGATACCATTTCGGCAACCGAACAAATTGAATCGGCAGAATCAGAATTATTTAATCTAGCTGAAAAAGGTTCGGTAGGCAAGGGCGACTTTCGCAGTATTTCTTACTCGGTAAAAGAAACTTTGGATAAGGCATTGCTTGCCCGCAAACGCGACCAGCATATTAGTGGAGTTTCAACTGGATTTGTCGATTTAGACAAAATTTTAAGCGGGCTTCAACAATCTGATTTATTTATTTTAGCGGGCAGACCTTCGATGGGCAAAACCGCGGTGGCTATTAACATTGCGGTAAATGCTTGCAAAGCATTAAATCCAGATTTGGAAGATAAAAAAAATTTGAAAGCGGTTGGGTTTTTTTCGCTAGAAATGTCGTCTGACCAGCTTGCTTCAAGGATTTTATCGATGGAATGTAGTATTAATGCTACAAAATTTCGAACTGGACAATTAAATGAGCATGAATGGGAAGTGGTGGCAACTCGCAGTGCAGAAATTGCCAAAATGCCTTTTTTTATTGATGACACTCCCGCCTTATCAATTTCGGCAATACGAACTCGAGCTAGAAGAATGCTTCGCAAGAACAATCTTGGGTTGTTATTGATTGATTATTTGCAATTAATTCGTGGTTCGTCAGCTCGTTCGCAAGATAATCGAGTGCAAGAAGTTTCGGAAATTACTCAAGGACTAAAGGCGATAGCCAAAGAATTTAACATTCCTGTAATTGCTTTATCACAATTATCAAGGGCGGTAGAGCAACGCGAAGATAAAAGGCCACAACTCTCTGATTTGCGTGAGTCGGGTTCAATTGAGCAAGATGCCGATGTGGTAGCCTTTATTTATCGTGATAGTTATTATAAAGAGCGGATGCGACCTCCAGAAGCCGAGGCTGATAAATTTCAAAAATGGAAAAGTGAAATGCAACAAGTCGCCAACAAAGCAGAATTTATTATTGCCAAGCAAAGAAATGGCCCAGTTGGTACGGTAGAACTATTTTTTGATGCTGAATTTACTCGATTCGGAAATCTCGACATATATCACGGATGATTTGTAAAAATTAAAATTTTTGAGTGAAATTTTGTGATTAGATTTGTTACATACGGCCTCCATTAGTTTTAGCTACTAATCTTTGAATACGTGTTTCATCATTTTTTCTCTGGCTTCGAGATTCATTTATCAAATAATTTAAAATCAAACATAATGGGAGATTATTAGTTGTTGTCTGCTCATCTTTAGTTTCATTATGAATATATTAATAATTTTTTAAAAGCACTTTTGGCTAAATCTAATTCACTACCTTTAACTGTTATTTTATAATCATTTGAATTTTCAGTTGCTAAGGTCTGTCTAATCGATTCAAGAAATCTTATTTCATCTGCAGATGGTTTTATTCCATCGAAAGTAGTTGATGTTTCTAAAAATTGATCAATTAAATTTTTTAAATTTCTTGCAGATTCTTTATCTAGTGGAAATCTAGCTAAATTAGTTTGATATCCTGATTCAGCTGGTTGAATTGGTTCTGGTGATGGTTGTTTAATTGGTTCTGGTGATGGGTTAGGTTTTTTTCAGGTTTTTTATCTTTTCTGCTTTCTGTACATAATGAAAAAATACTCTCAAAAATATTAAAAAATCATCTTTTGGGGGATTGTTAAGTGGTCCTTGGCTTGGTTTTGGTTGCAGATTTCTTAAAGTTGGTGCTGGATTTTGAATTGGATTATCCTTTTTATCTTGAGTATTATTTAAATCAAATAATGAACCTAAGAATCCTAAAATATTCATTACTTAAATTAAAAATTTATTATTAAAATAATTGAATAAATTACTGATAAATTAATGATAAATTAAATTTATCAAATAATTTTGTTAAACCATAACTATATCCATTATGAATACAAATATTCAATTTTCAATCTAAAATAAAAATTTTAATATTATCTCTTTAATTCATCGTATTTTGATAATTTTTTTGCTGAATTTAACTTTAAAAATTCTGAAGAATTGAAATTTTTTGATTGAAAAAAAACTTAAAATCATTTTTGGTAGAATTTTCTCTAATTTGATTTTGTTGCTTAGCTAAATAATGTTCAAAAATTTGTAATTCATCTACAAATTCATCCTCTCTTGTTTTGGATAAATCTATAACAGCAACATGCTCTAAATAACATTTTTTTATTTTTAAAAAAAATCATAATAAAAATCTGATAATGTTTGGGTCTTTAATGGAGATATAGGGGTTTCCTCTGGTAAAGTTTCATCTTCTAAAATAGTAGGTAATTTAATATTGCTGGGTTTAAAAAACCCCAATTTTGTAATTTCTTTAATGGTTGCAATAATATTATTATTGCTAATTTCGGGGTCTAAAAGTCCGATATATAGGGTTTTTAGTTTACAATCAATAATTGGGCTATTTTTAATTATTTCGACAATTTTAGGTAAAAAAATAATTTCAAGAACTTTTTGACCCTCAAGAAAATCCATATCAAGAAAATTAATTTTTTTAGCAAATTCTGCAAGGATTATTTTCTGATTTTCTTCAAGTTTAATTTTGACTATTTCGGTTAGACTTGATCCAGGTTCTGGGGAATATTCATCATCTTCTTGAATTAAATTGGTGAAATCTTCAAGGTGAAGTGATAACATATCTTTTGCTGCATAGAAATCACCCACGCAAGTCAAATTATTGTTTTTGCTTTTTAAAAATTTTGTAAAATAATCATAAATTTTTTTGGCTTAAATATTATTAATATATATTCGAAAGTCTAGGCGGGGCTATCACCTTCTAGCTTACTTACTTGAAATATTTCCGTGAAATTAATTTATGGTCTTAGGTCCTTGATGTAAGGGTAATGACTCCGCCCAGACCTAATAATATAGGTAAAAAATAATTATCGATTTTTACTTTCCGCCACCTAGGGAGTGAACATAAATCGCCAGACTTTTAATGGTATAATCATCAAGGCGATCCTTCCAATAAGGCATTACCCCAGCTCGAGCATAATAAATTGTATAAAATAATTCTTCTTTACTTGAGCCGTAAAGCCAAATAGCATCGGTTAAATTTGGTGCCCCTAAAGCTTTATTACCTTTACCATCATTGCCATGACAAGCTACGCAATTGGCTTGAAATATAGCCTCGCCATTAGCGTTATGATTAGCCTTATTTGATAAGGACAAAACATATTCAATAGTGTCATTAATTTCGCTTCGTTTTAAAACCTTATCTAATCCAAAAGAAGGCATTTGATTTAAACGAGTTTGTTCATGATTGGCCCTGATACCGTAAAGAAGAGTTTGGTAAATATCGCTAACTTTTCCACCCCATAGCCAATCATCATCATTTAGATTCGGATAGCCTTTGCCACCTTGAGCGCCTCTGCCATGACAGGCTGAACAATTTTCTTGGAAGGCAGATTTTCCGGTGTTAAGGGCAAATTGCAATAATCGTTCATTTTCTTGAATTTCGGCAAGAGATGAATTGTTCATTTGTTCGATGAAAACTGATTTTTTATCATCAATTTCTTTTTGAGCTTTTTCTAATTCTAAAAATTTTGACCATTTCAAAGAGCCTTTTGTGTTGCCTGAAGGAATTGGCCAGGTTGGATAAAAAAACCAGTAAATTATCGCCCAAATAATACAAATAACCCAAACAATCAACCACCAGCGAGGCGCAGGAACATTATATTCGCTAATCCCGTCCCAACTATGTCCAGTAGTGCCATAGCTTTCGAGAGATTTTTTCGATTTCTTGTCATTATCTAGTTTTTTTTCAGTCATTTTAATAAAATTATTTAGTTTTTATTATTGTCATCAGTTTTATTTGACTGCTGACTAGTATTTTTATTATCATTTTCTTTAAACGGAATTTTGGCATATTCATCAAAAGTTTTTTCCTTACCTTTTTTGAAAACCGAATAAACCACATAGCAAAAAAATAAAAAGAAGAAAATAGTTGCAATTGCTGGTGCGTGGTTTTGAATATAGGATATGATTGATTCGTTGCCGTTATTTTGATTTGTTGATAATTGGTTTTCGCTAGAATTTTCTGGATTGGCAAAGACACTTTTTGCATAAAAGCTGGTAGCAATTATTGCCAAAAAACTTTTTTTAAAAAATCGAAAATGTTGCCAAAAATTATTTTTCATCATTTTGGTTTTGTGTTTTTATTTTTTGTTGTAAATCCTTGAATTCTTTGATAGTCATTGGCTCGAACTTTGCGAAGTCAACCATAGTTCCAAGCACTTGAAGATAGGCAATTAAAGCATCCATTTCTGATAATTTATTTGGATTGCCATCGAAATCACGAATGTTGACTTTACTGCCATAGCGACCAATAAATTTATCGGATTCGCGGTCGACTGAGCCTTGAATGAAAGCATCGGAAACGGCGTTTTGGATCATCTCGTCGGTATAAGGAACCCCAATTTTTCTTAAAACTTCCATATCGCTAGCGATATTGCTAACTTTAGCATCGCGCTGAATTAAAAACTTATAACCCGGCATAATTGATTCGGCGATAACATCGCGAGGATTGATTAGATGTCGAGTATGCCATTCGTCGGAATATTTACCGCCAATTCTTGCCAAATCTGGCCCGGTGCGTTTCGAACCCCATTGAAAAGGAAAGTCATACATACTTTCTGCGGCAATAGAATAATGACCATAACGCTCAACTTCATCGCGCAAAACTCTAACTTGTTGCGAGTGGCAACCATAGCAACCTTCTCTTTTATAAATTTTGGCTCCAGCTAATTCAAGCGGGGTATATGGTCGCATTCCTTCTGCTTTTTCAATAGTAGATTCAATTCGAAAGAGTGGAGTAATTTCCACTAAACCACCAATTGAAATTACGATGACAGTAAGAATTAAAAGAATTATAGAATTTTTTTCTATTTTATCATGATGTTTTAGCATAAGTAACTTAGCTTTTGGTTTTGATTGTTTTATAAAAATTATAAGCCATAACGCAGGCTCCGCTCAAGAAAAATAAACCGCCCAATGCTCTAACAACATAAAGCGGGTGGCTGGCTTTTAAGACATCAATAAATGAATATTGTAAATTGCCCATTTCATTATAAGTGCGCCACATTAATCCTTGAGTAATGCCTGAAATCCACATGGCAACAATATATAAAACAATGCCAATAGTTGCTAACCAAAAGTGAGTATTAACCAATTTTAGTGAGTATAATTCTTTTTTGCCCCATAGAATTGGAACTAAGTGATAAAGGGCACCAAAGCTAATCAAGGCAACCCAGCCCAAGGCTCCAGAGTGAACATGTCCGATAGTCCAGTCAGTGTAATGTGATAAAGCATTAACCGCTTTTATTGACATTAAAGGTCCTTCAAAAGTACTCATTCCATAAAAGGCAACTGCGGTAATTAAGAAACGCAAAACTGGATCGGTTCTAAGTTTGTCCCAAGCGCCAGATAAGGTCATGATGCCATTAATCATTCCGCCCCATGATGGCATCCAAAGCATAATCGAGAAAGTCATACCCAAAGTTTGCACCCAATCAGGAAGTGAGGTATAATGAAGGTGGTGCGGACCCGCCCAGATGTAAATAAAAATTAATGACCAAAAGTGTAAAATCGACAGGCGGTAAGAATAAACCGGTCTTTCAGCTCTTTTAGGAACAAAATAATACATAATACCAATAAAGCCAGCAGTTAAAAAGAAGCCAACCGCATTATGACCATACCACCATTGAATCATAGCGCTTTGGACTCCACCAAAAATTGGATAGCTTTGAGTGCTGTCGATACGAGTTGGAATTGATAAATTATTGACAATATGCAAAATGGCTACAGTCACTATAAAAGCCAAATAAAACCAATTGGCAACATAAATATGAGGTTCCTTACGATTTTTTAGAGTCATGACAAAGACTATAAAAAAAGAAATCCAAACAGGCAATAAGAGTAAATCCGCATACCATTCTGGCTCAGCATATTCTTTGGCTTGAGTTATGCCAAAAATATAGCCAGTGGCAGCAATAACTAAAAATGACTGATATCCCCAAAAAATGAATTTGTGTAAAGAATCGGAACCCCATAATCTTGCTCTGGAAGTTTTTTGAACCACGAATAAGCTAGTGGCAAATAAAACATTGCCCCCAAATGCAAAAATTACCGCTGAAGTATGAAGTGGACGAAGCCTGCCAAAGCTGGTATATTCAAAATTGAAATTTAAAATCGGAAAAGCCATTTGTGAAGCAATTAAAACCCCCGCCATGAAACCAATTATCCCCCAAAATACTGAAGCTATTGTAAATAATTTGAGGATATCATAGTTATAGTCAACAGCTAAATTATGGTTATGATTATTTGCCATTTTATATTAATTTTAGTTTATGTTAATTTAAGTTTTTAAGAAACATTTTAAAAAGCATCAATATATTAATACTGATGATTATATTTGCAATAATTTTAAATTCAGGAAGTTTGAAACTTAATTTCGCAAAGAAGCCAACCCAAAACAGGGCAAAAAAAGTGGATAAGCCAAATAATGCCATGCCGATAAATGCCAAGATTGGTGAGCTAAAATTGCCAGAAATAGCGAAGGAACCGTAAAGCATACCGCAAGGTAAAAAACCTAAAATTAAACCCAGTAAATAACCCTTAAATCCGCTTGAATTTTTTAGAAGTGAGCTAATATTTGTTAATAGTTTTTGATATAATTTAAAAAAACCAAAATATTTTCGCAAGAAACTTAAATATTCGGGTAAAATAAAAAAACTATGCAAAAATGATAAGTTATTTTGTTTTATAAATAAATTCACAAAAAATATTATCGCTAAAAATAGCATCAAGCTACTAAAAAATTTAAAGCCAATAAAATTATCAAGAGAGTTGCTTAATAAATTAGTAATTAATCCGATGGTTGCATATGTGGTGAGGCGTCCGAGGTGATATGGAAATAAAGCTATGCCAGAAATTTTTTGAAATCCTTGATAATTTTCAATTTTAGTTTTGCTTAAATTTGAACTTACTTGCGAAATTACAAAAGGACCGCACATGCCGATACAATGGGTGAAGCCACCAAAAAAACCAATTGAAATCAATGAAAAAATCAGATTAAAATCTGATGAAGTCATAAGTTTTAAAAATAAAATTAAATTAGTAGTTTTTTAAAAAATTAATAGTAAATTTGATAAAATATTTTTAGTAATTTTAATCAATTAAAATCATTATGCAAATTAATTTTTTTCCAAATTTAAGCGATAAATCAGCTAAATCCAGCAAGCAAAATCAAGATAAAACAAATTATAAAATTAATTTAGTTTCAAGCGAATTTTTAGAAAAAAATCTTAAATTATTTGATAAGGAAATTATGAAATCATCTGAATTTGAGGCTAAATTTTTACAGACCTTAACTATCGCCAAAAACAATGTTATTGAAATATATTTGGGATGTGGCAGTGAAAAAAAATTATCAGCAATTCAATTTAACAAAATTGGTGCAAGAATATTACTCATCGCCAACTCTTCAAAATATGCGGATATTGCGGTAGAATCCTTATTCAAAATTGCGCCACAAAATCTCTCTGATACTGCTTTGGGAGCTTATCTTCAATCTTATCGTTTCAATAAATATTTTAACAAAAAAATTAAAGATAAGGAGATAAAAATTGCCAATTTAAATTTTTATCACGAAAAATCTCTTGAGGCAAAAAAATTCTTTGCAAGCGAGCAAATTTTGGCAAATAACATTTTTTTAGTTCGAGATTTAGTTTCTGAGCCTTCAAATATTTTAAATCCAGAATCTTATGCTGAATTTTGTAAAAATTTAAAAGTAAAAAATCTTGAAATCGAAGTTTTGGGCGAAAAAGAAATGACTAAGCTTGGCATGAACTCGCTTTTGGGAGTTGGTGTTGGAAGTGTTAAGGAAACAAAAATAGTTATTTTAAAATATAATGGCGGTAAAAAGGGCGAAGCACCTCTAGCTTTTATCGGTAAAGGTGTAACTTTTGATACTGGCGGAATTTCCATCAAGCCTGCAAATAATATGGAAGATATGAAAACCGATATGGCAGGTTCTGCAGTTGTAGTTGGTTTGCTTAAAAACTTAGCCGAAAGAAATGCTAAAGTTAATGCGGTTGGCTTGATTGGTTTGGTTGAAAATATGCCATCGGGAACAGCTCAACGCCCCGGTGATGTGGTAAAATCAATGTCGGGTCAAACTATTGAGGTTATCAATACCGATGCAGAAGGAAGATTGGTTCTGGCTGATGTTTTGCATTATGCTAACACCAAATTTAAGCCAAAATTTATGATAGATTTGGCCACACTCACAGGCGCTATAATTGTGGCTTTGGCTGATGTTTATGCTGGATTATTTAGTAATGACGATAATTTATCTAAGCAACTTGCATCTTGCGGAGAGGAAACTGGCGAAAGAGTTTGGCGCTTACCGCTTGGCGAAGAATATGATGAAATGATTAATTCTGACATTGCCGATATGAAAAATGTTGGAAGTGGAAGAGGTGCCGGAAGCATTACCGCTGCTCAATTTTTACATCGCTTTGTTGGTGAAACAAAGTGGGTGCATCTTGATATTGCTGGAGTGGCTTGGAAAGGCAAGGGAGATGCTCTGGCTCACAAAGGGGCAACTGGCTATGGAGTGCGTTTGCTTAACGAATTAGTCAAAAAATACGAAAAATAATTATGAAGAAATTATTAATAAATGGAGGCATTCCTCTAATTGGGGAGGTGGAGATTAGTGGTGCTAAAAATGCCACCTTACCTTTGATGGTGGCTTCAATTTTAAGTGACGAAAAACTCACGCTTACAAATTTACCCCATGTTTCCGATATATCGACCATGGCTAGTTTGTTGATAAATCTTGGCATCGATATTTCGCTTGATGGCTTTGATAAAGAGCTCGGTAATCAAGGAAGAGTAATGATTCTTGATGGCAAAAATATTAGCAATCCTGTTGCCGATTATGATTTAGTTCGTAAAATGCGAGCCTCAATTTTTATTTTAGGACCTTTGCTTGCCAGATGTGGCAAGGCTAGGGTATCTTTACCTGGAGGTTGTGCCATTGGCACTAGACCAGTTGATTTGCATTTAAAGGCATTAGAGGCTTTGGGTGCTAGTTTTGAATTGCGAGATGGATATGTTGAAGGCGTGGTTAAGGGCGGAAGATTAGTTGGTGGCGAAATACATTTTGAAAAGGTGTCGGTTGGGGCAACCGAAAATGCGATGATGGCGGCAAGTCTTGCTAAGGGTGATACTGTTATTTTTAATTCAGCTTGCGAACCGGAAATTATTGATTTAGCAAAATGTTTGATTGCGATGGGTGCCAAAATTACTGGAGCGGGAACGCCACAAATTAAAATTACTGGCGTTGACAAGCTTCATCAGGCTCGCCATAAAATTATCGCAGATCGTATTGAGGCAGGAACCTATGCAATTGCAGCTGGAATTACTAAAGGTAAAATCAAATTAAAAAATCTTGAAAGCTGGATATTAACTGGCTTTAAAAATGAATTAGAAAAAGCGGGATTGATTTTTCAGCAAATCGAAAATGATATAATCGAGGTTTCAAGGCAACAAGATTTTATTAATCCAGTCAATATTTCGACCCATCCTTATCCTGGTTTCCCAACCGATATGCAAGCACAATTTATGGCATTAATGACCCTTGCCAATGGCACCGCAACCATTGAAGAAAATATTTTTGAAAATCGTTTTATGCATGTTTTGGAACTCGCCAGAATGAATGCTAATATTCATTGCACAGGAAATTTGGCAGTGGTTAAGGGGGTTGATAAATTAAAAGGTGCGGAAGTTATGGCAACTGATTTGCGAGCTTCGGTTTCATTGGTTTTGGCTGGCTTAGTTGCTGAAGGACAAACTATTATTAATCGGCTTTATCACCTAGAAAGGGGCTATGAAAGACTTGCTCAAAAGCTTATAAATTGTGGTGCCGATATCAAAACTATTTATTAAATTTATGATTAATTATATTGCAAAAAAAATTTTTGGTTCGGTTAATGAAAGAAATTTAAAAATTATTCGTCAAGATGTTGCCAAAATTAATGATTTAGAGCCTTCAATCAGTGCTTTAACTAATGAAGAATTAAAAAATAAAACCGCAGAATTTAAATATAAATTATCTCAAGGTCAAAGCTTAGATGACATTTTGCACGAGGCTTTTGCCGTAGTGCGTGAAGCTTCAAAAAGAGTGCTTTCGATGCGACATTTTGATGTTCAGCTTGTTGGTGGCATCGTTCTTCATCAAGGAAAAATCGCAGAAATGCGAACAGGTGAGGGTAAAACTTTAGTTGCAACTTTACCAAGCTACCTCAATGCCTTGTCTGGCAAGGGAGTGCATATTGTTACCGTCAATGATTATTTAGCAAAAAGAGACTCAGTTTGGATGGGAAAAATTCACGAATTTCTGGGTTTAAGCGTTGGTTGTTTGACTAATGATTTAATTGATGAAGAGCGAAAAAAGGCTTATGATTGCGACATAACCTATGCAACAAATAACGAACTTGGCTTTGATTATTTGCGCGACAATATGAAATATGATGAAGAAGAAATGGT
Source organism: Rickettsiales bacterium (assembly GCA_023256705.1). Taxonomy (GTDB): domain Bacteria; phylum Pseudomonadota; class Alphaproteobacteria; order Rickettsiales; family UBA1997; genus CAILUF01. The sequence continues at coordinate 23,751 of JALREU010000001.1, read as the reverse complement.
GCAACGCCGAAACTTTGCTATTGTCGATGAGGTTGATTCAATCTTGATTGACGAAGCAAGAACGCCGTTGATAATTTCTGGTCCAACTAATGACAATTCCAAACTTTATGAGTTAGTTAATAATTTAATTTTAAAATTAAACAATGATGATTTTGTGCTTGAAGAAAAAGAGAGAAATGTTTTTTTAAATGATAATGGTATTGAAAAAATCGAAAAAATTTTGCAAGATACCAATCAAATTTCTGCTAATTCATCGCTTTATGACCCACATAATATTGCATTGGTTCATCATATAAATCAAGCATTGAAAGCACATAAATTATTTAAAAATGAAATTGATTATATCGTTAAAGACGGATCGGTAATTATTATTGATGAATTTACAGGAAGAATGCAAGAGGGTCGAAGATTTTCCGAAGGTTTGCATCAGGCTCTTGAAGCTAAAGAAAGAATTAGAGTTCGCAACGAAAATCAGACTTTGGCATCGATTTCTTTTCAAAATTATTTCCGCCTTTATGATAAGCTTAGTGGCATGACAGGAACTGCCTCAAACGAAGCGGTTGAATTTGAAGAAACTTATAATTTGCGTGTGGTAGAAATTCCACCAAATCGAATCTTTTCAAGAATTGATGAAGATGATGAGATTTACAAAACTGAAGCTGGCAAATATGATGCTATTTTAAAAGCAGTCAAAGAAGCTCACGACAAGAAACAGCCAATTTTACTTGGAACGGTAAGTATTGAGAAATCTGAATATTTGTCGCATATTCTCAAAAAGCACAAATTACCGCATAATGTTTTGAATGCCAAATATCATGATAGAGAAGCCGAAATCATAGCCCAAGCTGGCGTTCCTTCGGCAATTACTATTGCTACGAATATGGCGGGAAGGGGCACCGATATTATGCTTGGTGGCAATATTGAAATGATGATTGATGGCGATGAAGACCCAGATAAAATTCAAAAAATTAAGGCCAAAATTGAAGCCGATAAAAAAACTGTCATTGAAGCTGGCGGATTATTTGTGATTGGCACCGAACGCCATGAAAGTCGCAGAATCGATAATCAGCTTCGAGGAAGGTCGGGCAGGCAAGGCGATATCGGTAAATCAAAATTTTATTTGTCACTTGAAGATGATTTGCTTCGAATCTTTGGCTCTGATAAATTAAAAAATGTGTTATCCCGATTTGGTTTAAAAGATGATGAAGCAATATTTCATCCGATGATAACCAAAACTTTACAAAATGCGCAAAAAAAAGTTGAAGCCAGAAATTATGAAATTCGTAAAAATTTATTAAAATATGATGATGTTGTCAATTTTCAGCGTAAAAATATTTATGAATTGCGTAACGAACTGATAAAATCTTCAGATATTTCTGCGAAAATTCAAAAAATTATGATGCAATTAAATCAAGATTTTGCCGAAGATTTTATTCCAAAAAATGCTTATAAGGAGCAGTGGGAGCTTGATAGTCTTGATAATGAACTACAAAGAATTTATGGTTTTAAATTTATGATAAAAGATTTTGCACAAAATGAAGATGTTGATTTTGCTAAAATTATTAACCACATAAATCAATTATCACAAAATCATTTCGCTACCAAAGAACAAAATATTGGGTCGCAAATTATTCGCAAAATCGAAAAACAAATTTTCTTAATTACCCTAGATTCGCATTGGAAGGAGCATCTGCATTGCCTCGACAAGCTTCGTCAAGGCATAAATTTAAGAGCTTATGCACAAAAAGATCCGTTAATTGAGTTTAAAAAAGAAGCCTATGCAATTTTTGAACAAATGCTACTTGATGTTGAGGAGCAAGTTATTTCGAGGTTAGCCACCGTTGAATTTTCAGCGAATGTTAGCGATGATGGGGTTGATATTATAGCCCATACTCCAAAGCAAAAAACTTTTGAAACAAGAGAAGATTTTTCGAGTTCAGCTCTTGCTAGCGCATCATCAAAAATTCCTACGGCTCCAATTAAAAACAAGGTTGACCCAAAAGAAAGGGACCCGCGCAACCCTTCAAGTTGGGGCGTTGTAGCCAGAAATGAGCCTTGTCCTTGTGGTAGTGGAAAGAAATACAAAAATTGCCATGGTGCTTAAAATTAATTTAATACAAAAAAATTTCTCACAATTTTTTTGTATAATAAAAATTGTCTAAATTTTTATTATGGAAATAATTAAAAAAAATAACTTAAATTTAACATAATTATGAAAAAATCCTTTATCACTAAATTAACTTCTGCTTTTATTTTTTTGGCAATATCAAGTGCCAATGCGCAAGATTCAAAAAATCAACAATATGTAATCGAAAAAAATCACACTTCAGTTATGTGGATTGCTGATCATTTTGGATATTCTAAAGTATCTGGAAAATTCACCGACATTGACGGAACAATTTTGTTTGATGAAAGAAATCCTGAATCATCTAAAGTTGATGTCACAATTAATACTAAAGAAATTGCAACTGGTTTGCCAAAATTTGAAAAACATTTAAAGAGCAAAGATTTTTTTGATGTAGATAATTTTCCAACTGCAAAATTCGTGAGCAAAAAAATTGTTAAAAAATCTAAGGATAAAGCTGATATTTATGGCGATTTAACTCTTCTTGGAGTCACCAAAGAAGTTATTTTAGATGCCAAATTCAATAAGTCTGCCCCTAATCCTATGAGTCAAAAACCAACTATTGGATTTAGTGCAAGAACATCAATTAAACGCTCTGACTTTAACATGAAATATGCTTTACCAGCTATTTCTGATAATATTGATTTGGTTATCGAAGTTGAAGCCAATCAATAAAATTTAATAAAGTAGTTATCATAATTAACCCCGATATTGTTCAAATATCGGGGTTTTTTATTGTCAAAAATTTAAAGGCAATTTTAAATCAAATTTCGCTAATGAAAATAATCAAGAATTTAGGAAAAATTTTGTTTAAATGTTTTTCGGAAGTTGCCTCTGAGATTCCATCTTCTTGGCGTAAACCCATCATGATAATTTCTTCATTCAAATCATTCTCCTCAATATCTTCAATTTTTTGCATGCCATTTTGTGATAGATATTATGCTTTATCAAAGCTTGCTGTCGGCTATTATTTGCACTGCTTTTTACAATTTTATTTTTAAAATATGTTCCCTAAGTAAGATCCTGCCAAGATTCTAATATAATCATCGCTATGCCAATATGATTCAAAATTTTTTAAACTTTAATTTGAAATTTCTAAATCATGAAAACCCCTGCCAATCATGGCTTCATTGGTAATTTCATAAAATTGTGCCGATAAATCTTTGTCGAGCATAATAAATTCTTTGCGTTGAAATTAGCTAAAAAATTTGGTGCCTTTTTCAATTGTTAATTGATATAATTACAGGCGAGGAGTATTGAAACTTAAGGCTTTTTCGAGTTCTTCGCGCCAAGATTTTAAAATTTGATTGGGGTGTGCGTAAATCAAATCGAAAGAAAAATTTGCAAAATATATTTGTGCTAATTTGATGGCAAATTCGGCTTCACTTTACGAATTTCCGCGTCCTATTCATTATAAACAAGAATGGAATAATGAATGTTTTGAGAAATATCTTCATGAAAATGTAAAAATTATAACTTTTAATTACGATAATTCTTTTGAAAATATTTTTTGGGAAAATTCTGAAATTACAGATAATTCCAAAAATTTTATAAAAAATAATTTAAAGCATGTTTATGGTCAAATTTTTCTTAAATTAGGAAAAAATGATCAAATTAATTTAACTGAAAATTGTTTGTGGAAAGGGATATTTTCGGTTCTAATTATTAAAGAAAATAAAGAAGAAAAAGAGATAATGAACCTTTATTTATCGAAGGAAGGATCAAAAGAAATTTGCGAGATCGTAAATACATTTGAGCAGTTAGATGAAAATATAAAATGGATTGGTCAAGAAGAATCTCCAGAAATCACCAAAGACAGAGAATCTTACTATAGATGGCTAATTGAGGCAAATGAAATTTACATTCTTGGCTTTGGATTTGATGAAAATAATCTTTATAGAATTGGTTTAATTAATGAGTTTGGAAATTTAGAAAAAGATATTTTTCTAGATAAAGAAAAAAAGATTTTCATAAGTGGTGTAAATGCAAAAATAATTAATCAAATTCGTAATTTATTAATTTCGAGTGGTTTCATATTTAATTTTTCAAATATCTGTAAAAATGTTTTTGAAATAACTTTTGATAAAAATGTAATAACGCTATCTGAGAATTATTTGCCAGAAGTTTTAAACAAAGATTTTTAATTAATTTATAATTTTAATTTTTTATGGCAAAATAAGGTACCGCATTACTTTTTAATCGTAAATACTAATTCATCAAATCGCCTCACCCAGCAAGATGAGAGAGGTTTGGGGTGAGAGGCTTAAAAACTTTCACTTTATAAAAACTTGTCTTCAAATTCAATCTCTTAATTAAAGATTGGATGCGTTATTTGCTATAGAATAATTATGAAGAAAATTGGCAAATAATTAGAGATGGAGAAAAGGATTATCCTATTCGAGTTTTGGTTCTTGCTATGAGAAATATTTTAGAACAATATTGTGTCTTTTTAAAGAAAAATGAATTTAAAAAAGTAATTGATGATAAAACAAAAACTAGATTCGTTAATAAATTGTTGCATTCAGATCGAGATGCGATTAATGATAATGAGGAAATGGATAGTAAAATTATATTTAGTGAGTTTAAGGATATTTTCACCGAAGATTTGCAAAATGAAGATCACTATAACATAATGATGGGTTTGCAAAAACAAAAAACCTCTTAAGGGTGAATTGCTTAATAAAAAAAATTCTGTAAAATGTCCTTAATATTTAAATCACAAATATAAATCAAAATCATCATTAATTAAAACCAAAATTTTATGACCAAAAATAAAACTAAAAAAATTAATAAACTCAACAAAATCAACCTTTCAAACTCAGAAAGTAAAATCGAAATTTATCAAACTAAAGATGGTTCGCCACAAATTGAAGTTAAATTTGATAATGAAACTTTGTGGATGAATCAAAAGCAAATTGCTGAAGTTTTTGGAACGAAAATTCCCGCCATCAACAAGCATATTAATAATATCCTTAATGAAGGTGAATTAAAGCCCGAAGCAACTATTTCCATTTTGGAAATAGTTCAAAAAGAAGGAAAAAGAGAGGTTACTAGAAAAGTAGATTTTTATAATCTTGATATGATTATTTCGGTGGGTTATCGAGTTAATTCTTCGAAAGCAACACAGTTTAGAATTTGGGCAACTGAAAGGCTGAAAAATTATTTGGTAAAAGGTTTTGCCGTCAATGAAAAACGCGTTAAGGATTATCAAGAAAATCTTGTTGAACTGCAAAAAACTATTAAATTAATTCAAAATTCAGTTGATTTAAAATCGCTTTCAATCCATGAAAGTAAAGGCTTTTTAAGTATTATCACCAATTACACTCATAGTTTTATTTTATTAAATCAGTTTGATTCTGATACGCATTAAATTTGCTTACGCAAATTTAGTTTAATATCGAATCGCTTCGTCGCGAATGAATCGCGACATCCGCGATGAAATTTTGGTTTTTGTAAATCTTGTAAGGGCTTTCTGTGCTGTGGCCCTAACCCTTGAGGGATCTTCGTATGTAAAAAATAGCCTAAATCGGCTATTATTTGCGAAGGGGAGCGAGAGAGTATTTAACGGTTGTTAAAACCTTTAGCCGTGGGGGGTCATAAAATTTAGAGCATCAAAGTTTTTAAGATTATATAAAAAAGTTGACATAAAAAAATTTCAAAAAAGACGATTTCTTGATTTTTTTTGTGATAAAAAATCATCCATTTTCTGACGGCAATAAAAGAATCGGGGCATTTTTATTTATTTGGTTTCTTTCAAAAAATAAACATTCTTTAAAAAAATCTGGTGAATTGAAAATTAATGATAACGGGCTCGTAGCATTGGCATTGCTGGTTGCACAAAGCAATCCAAAAGAAAAAGAATTGATGATAAAATTAATTATCAACTTAATTAACGAACAATAATTTAAAAAAATGAATAAAAATACTTCTTCGATAGTTTCAAAAGTTTGGTCATTCTGTAATCCACTTCGCGATGTGGGCGTAGGTTATGGCGACTATTTAGAACAACTTACTTATTTGCTGTTTTTAAAAATGACTAATGAATATGAAAAGCCGCCGCACAATCGAAAGCTAGGCATTCCAAAAGATTTTAACTGGGAGAGTTTGACTACAAAAAAAGGAGCGGAGTTAGAATTGCACTACAGCCATCTACTTCGCGAATTGAGCAAGGCTAAAGGAATTTTGGGGCAAATTTTTGTTAAGAGTCAAAATAAAATCCAAGACCCCGCAATGCTTGCAAAAATTATCGATATGATCGATAGCGAACAATGGCTAGTGCTTGGTGCTGATGTTAAGGGCGATATTTATGAAAGCCTTTTAGAGCAAAATGCTAAAGATGTAAAAAGTGGTGCGGGGCAATATTTTACGCCAAGAGCTCTAATCAAGGCGATGGTTGAATGTGTAGCCCCAAAGCTTGGCAAAACAATTGCTGACCCCGCTTGTGGCACGGGAGGATTCTTTTTGGCTACTTATGATTATTTGGTTGCTAACAACAAACTAGATAAAGAACAAAATAAATTTCTAAAACTCCAAACTTTTTATGGCAATGAAATTGTTGCATCAACAAGGCGCTTAGCTTTGATGAATTTGTTTTTACATAATATTGGCGATATTGACAGCGATAATTTTATTTCGCCCGCGGATGCCTTAATTTCTTCTTCGCCAATAACTTACGATTATGTTTTAGCCAATCCACCTTTTGGTAAAAAAAGTAGTCAAACATTTACCAACGAAGAAGGCGAACAAGAAAAAGATGATTTGACTTACAATCGTCAAGATTTTTTTGCAACCACTAGCAACAAACAATTAAACTTCGTTCAACATATCAAAACGATGTTAAAAACAACTGGAATTGCCTCGGTTGTAGTTCCTGATAATGTTTTGTTTGAAGGTGGAGCTGGAGAAACTGTTCGTAAAAAACTTTTAGAAACTACAGATTTACACACAATTTTGCGCTTACCGACGGGAATATTTTATGCGCAAGGAGTGAAAGCGAATGTTATTTTTTTCGATAACAAACCAGCGGATAAAAAAGCTTGGACTAAGGAAGTTTGGGTTTATGATTATCGAACAAATATTCATCATACGCTAAAGAAAAATCCTTTAAAAATTGAAGATTTAAAAGATTTTATTGAATGTTATAATCCGCAAAATCGCCATCAAAGAAAAGAAACTTTCAACCAAGAAAACAACCCTGAGGGGCGTTTTAGGAAATTTACTTATGAAGAGATAATTGCTCGCGACAAAACCAGCTTGGATATTTCTTGGATCAAAGATAAATCGCTTACCGATTTTGATGATTTACCGGAGCCTGAATTGTTAGCACAAGAAATAACTGAAAATTTAGAATCGGCTTTACAGAGTTTTAGAGAAGTTGCTTCAAAAATCTAAAGATTTTATTTGAGAAATTCTGAATTTGAGTCAATAAAATCAATTATAAGCCAAGTTTATTATTCTTTAAAAATTTATCGAAAATATTATAAATTTTTTTACAAATCGCCAAACAAAAACCCAGCCAAACAAAAACCCCGCCAAACAAAAACCCGGCCAAACAAAAACCCCGCCAAAAATTAATTTGAGCGGGGTTTTTGATATAAATATTTATCCAGTTTATCTTATCTAGAATAAAATTCTGTGATTAAATGCGGTTCCATTTCAATTGCATAAGGAACTTCGGCAAATGTTGCTTTATCGGTAACTTTTACTGAGAAATTATCTTTGTCGAGGCTTAAATAAGATGGGACATCGCGCTCCATATTTTGTAAAGAATCTAGAACAATTGTTAATTTGCGAGATTTTTCACGAACCTGAACAATATCACCAACTTTTAAGCGGTAAGACGGAATATTAACGCACTTTCCATTAACTAAAATATGTTTGTGGTTAATGAATTGACGAGCGGAAAACACTGTTGGTACAAAATTTGCACGATAAATTACCGCATCTAAACGGCTTTCAAGAGTGGCAACAAAGTTTTCACTGACATCGCCTTTCATACGAGATGCTAATTTGAAAGTATTGTAAAATTGTTTTTCAGAAATATTGCCATAATAAAATTTCATTCTTTGTTTGGCACGAAGCTGAACACCATAATCGCTAGAGCGACCTTTTGATGCGGCACCATGTTGACCAGGGCGATAATTGCGTTTGGCATAGGAGTCGTTGGCTTTGCCCCACAGGCTTCCACCAAGTTTTCTGCTAAGCTTTTTCTTAGCTTGGATACGTTTTGACATGTTTAAAAAATTAACTTTAGAACCAATTGACTTACAAGATTTTAAGCAAAAACTTAAGTTGCTTGTAAATTTTTAACCATAGCTAGACGCTAAGTTAAAGGGAAAGTGTTATGAAATAATAACTGGCAAAGATTATAATTAATGCTAAATTTTAAGTCAAGAAGCTATTTCTTGGCAAAAAGATTTATCTTGTTGAAAAAATCATTAGCTTGATTTTGAAGTAATAAATAAAAATTTTCAGCAATTAAATCGGTAATTAAATCAATATATTTAAGCTCATCATTTAAAAATCTTGATAAGACATAATCAGTAATTTCATAATTTGGATTAATGGGTCTGCCAATTCCAAGGCGCAGTCGATGATAATTTGTAGAAATTAATTGATCAATTGATTTTAAGCCATTATGACCTGCATTTCCTCCGCCTTTTTTATATTTAATTTTTCCAAATTCGATATCTAAATCATCGTGAAATACCCAAATATTATCGGTTGGTATTTTATAAAAATTCTGGACATCAAAAACAGCATTTCCAGATAAATTCATGTAAGTTTGTGGTTTAAGAGCGATAATTTTTTGCTCATTAATATTGCCCAGAAAAAAATCACTTTGAAATTTATTTTTCTGTTCAATAAATTTGTATCTTGCAATAATTTTATCAATTAGTAAAAATCCATAATTATGTTTTGTGGTTAAATATTCTTTACCATAATTGCCAAGGCCGACTAATAAAAACATAGTTTATATTGTTAATTAATATTAAATAATAATGCTAAATTTGAAAAAAAATCTTATCATTTTTTTGCTTTTAACAATATTTTTTTCATGCACAAAAATTGTCCCGCAATATTATATTTCTGAATTTCCCGAAATTCAACAATTTGAAGAATATGATCATCAATCTTGTTTAAATTTAAAATTAAATTTTGATGCAAATAATAATTTAGAAAGTAAAAATTATTGGCGATGCAGATTAACTTTTGCAAAATATCATTTAGAAATCAATCCAGTTTTTCCAAACCAAATCGACCAAAATTCTAAAATCTCAGAATTAATTGCTAAAATTTCATTAAAAATTTCTAGAAGTCAAGAAAGTTTTTTACAAAATGAAATAAATAAAATCGATAAAAATGATCATCTAAAATGCGAAAAAATGGGCTATAAAATTGATCCAAATGATCAATTGAAAACCGAAGAATATTATTTATGTAGAAAAAATTTAATTGAATTATTTTATTTTGATGCACCTTTTGGCAATAGTGAATTATCGAAATATCAAGATAAAAATTATGACATTAATTATGTTATTTCTAAAAAAATTCGAGAATCAATTGAGCTTAATCAAAAAATTTTACAAGACAATCCGCAATGCTCAAATTATAAACCAAGAACCCCTGAATTTGCTAAATGCCTAGATGATTTTAAAAAATATAATCAATGTTTAATTGATAATAATTTGGAAGTTAGAAAGCAAGAAAGTAATCAAAAAATAATCTGTCAAAAGCAAGCCTATATTAGATTTAGCGATGAAATGATTATTGAAAGCGAAAGAACCGATAACGCTATATCAATTAGAAATCAAAATTCCGACCGTGATAATAGATACAGCTTTGGCTCTATGGGAATAGATGAAGATGATTTTCTAGCAAAAAATCTAAAAGAAGAAAAGAAAAAAGAGATTATAAAAAAATTATCCGATATCCAAAATCATAAAAATAATATTTATTCAAAGCAGGAAATTTCAAGATTGAGAAGGAGTTTTATTTCTAATTGTGTAAAAATTATAAATAAAGATTTAGAGGAGATGCGTGTCAATCTAAATAAAAATTGTAATAAAATTAAATCGGAGTAATTAATATGACTAATCAAGATTATGAAGTTAAATTAAATAAATATAGACATATCGATGCCGGTTTATATCTTGGTGTTGGGTTTGGAATTGTTGCTACATCAACCGCTCTTACTTTAATAAGCTTTGGAGTTTCGTCTCCAATAACTCTTGTAACAACATCTTTTGGTCTTGGTTTGATTGGTGGATTAGCTTCGACTTTGATACCGATTAATTATACCAAATATAATGATGATGAGAGTAAACCTTATAATGATGTTAAGAGTAAACCCTTGCCATCTCCATCAAAAACATTTTTTGAAATGTTTATTAATAAAACATCTCATCAAAAATCTTAATTTTAAGATAGAAAATTGATTATTTAATATTTTTGATAAAATCTTGAACCTTCGCAAAATCAGCCTTGATATTTTCGAGGGTTTTAAATTTTTCAGGACCATCTTGATCGGAAATTTTTTGTGATAAATCGCATAATTTTGAAAAATTAAATGCCCCAATTGAAGCCGAAGAGCCTTTCATGGCATGCGATGCCATATACCAGCTATTTTTATCATTGTCATTTAAAGCTTTTTGAAGCTTAGAAATATTGTAGAGGCAATTATCGATAAAAATTTCAAATAATTCCTTGGCAAATTCTTGATCATCACCAATCACTTTATTGAGAAAATCTAGGTCAATTATAATATTGTCGTTTGTCATAAAATTTATTGTCATCAAAATAATAATTCAAAAATTCTAAATAATTTTTAAATTCTTGCTATAAAAAAATAAAATAATTTTTGAAAAAATTATTTGTGTACGAATTTAATTTTTAATTTGTAATTTTTCTAAAAGTTGGTCAGTGTCATCGCGAAGAAGTTCAACTTTAACTTGCGTTGTGCCTTTGCCCTTGAATCCAAGGAGTTCTGCCGCTCTTTCAGAAACATCAATAATACGGTTTTTAGCAAATGGACCGCGATCATTTACCCGTAAAATTTGGGTTTTGCCATTGGATAAATTAGTGATTTTAATAAGCGATGGAAGAGGTAGAGTAGGGTGAGCTGCAGTCAAATCTCCCATATTGTAAATTTCGCCATTGGCGGTTTTTTTGCCATGAAAATCGGAGCCGTACCAAGAGGCGGTGCCAATTTCTTCAAAACTTTCATAATCTTGCGGAGTGTAAGAAACTCCAAAGGCAGTATAGGGCTTACCAATTTTAAAATGACCGCTATAAACTCCTGATTGCAAAATATTGTTTTTATCAATTGAATTATTGTCGGCAAATTCATCATCTTCAAAATCATCAACATCATCTACGGTTTTAAATTCAGAATTTTTGTTTCTACTTACACTGTTTTTATTGTCATTGTCGGGAATTTTGTAATCACGATAATTGTTGTTATATCCATAAGAATCGGAGCTTAAAAAATTTAAAGGAGTTTTTTTTGGAATTCCTGCCTGCATTGACTCAGTTGGACGAATTTTTTTGGCAAAAACTTTGCCAGCACTTCTGAATTTACTATCAATATTTTTTGAGTAGCGTCTTTTATATTTGGACGAGCTTGAACCCCCGTCAAAAGCGCATGAAGACACTAAAAAAATTAGCAATATTGTAAAAATTTTATAAATTTTTTTCATCAAAAATATTTTATAATTTATCTATTCAATTTTCTTTTGCATTAAACTAACCACAGCCTTGTTATATGGTATTCTAATATTGTTTTTAAATGCAAATTCTTCTTGAGTTGAAAGTAGAAATTCTTTTTTGGTGATTAAAAACAAACCATAACGAGCCAATAAATTCGCCAGCAATTCTTTGCCAAAAAATCCAATGAGTTGATGATTATTTGTTAAAAAAATTTTTTTGACAATAATTAAATCTAAATCTTCGCATAGTTTTTCAAAATCAATTATTGAGCAAAAATGAATATTTGGAGTTTCGTACCATTGAAAAGGAATGGTTTTATTTACGGGCATTCGGCCTTTAAACAAAATTTCTAGGCGATTTTGAATATGAGCAAAATTTGGCAAAGAAACAATTGCATAATTGGCAATTCTAAGCATCTCAAGAAGAATTTTAGGAGGATTATGAGTGGCTTGAATGGTTTGACTTAAAACTGCATAATCAAAAGAATTATCGCCATAAATTCCTAAATCTTGTTCAGCATTTCCCTGAATCACCGAAAGTCCGCGAACCAAAGCATTGCTAACGGCATTGTGAGAAATTTCCATGCCCTTACCATCAATATTTTTATTTTTCTTTAGATAATATAGTAAATCGCCATTGCCACAGCCAATATCAAGGACTTTAGCATTTGGTTTAATTAAATTCGCTAATATTTGTAAATCAAATCTAATTTTATTCATTTCAAAATATTTAAAAAATTTTTTCCTATTAAATTTAATATTTTTTAATTTTCAAGCAATACCGCATTCTAATTTTTTTTAAAACGATATTTTTTTTAGTCGTGCCTTATTGCAACGGTATTTTATTTTCAGTCGTGCCTATCGGCAACGACACGACGGCAACGACACGACGGCAACAATATTATTGTTTTCAGTCGTGGCAACGATATTTTTTATTTTCAGTCGTGCCTTATGGCAACGACACGACGGCAACGACACGTCGGCAACGACACATTAATATTTTTTAATTTTCAAGTAATATGCCGTTTAAAGTTTTTTCTAAAATTTCATTCCTAAGTAAAAAAGAATCATGACCACCATCGCTTTCAATCGTAACAAGGCTAACATTAATATTATTCACCGACATCGCCTTAGTTAATTTCTTTGATTCGCTAGATGGAAATAACCAGTCATCGCTAAAAGCGATGATGCAAACCTTGCATTTTTTATTTTGCGATAAATTCACAAAAGCTGAGCTTAAATTTCCAGAAAAATCAGTTTCTAAATCAAAGTAATCAACGGCTCTAGTGATAATTAAATAAGAATTTGGGTCGAATCTTTCGGTGAATTTATTGCCTTGGTAATGTAAATAATTTTCTACCTCGAAATCTTTATTGGCACTAAAAGAGAATCCTTCTTTATTTTTTAAATCGCGTCCGAATTTTTTTTGCAAAGCGATTTCAGATAAATAGGTAATATGGGCGGTCATTCTGGCTAATGATAAACCGTTTTTTGGAAATTTATTTTGTTTAAGATAGTCACCTGCGCACCAATCTGGGTCGTTCATTATTGATTGTCTTCCGACCTCATGAAAAGCGATATTTTGTGGCGAGTGGCGATAAGAGCTTGCCATTGGAATTAAAATTTTTACTTTTTGTGGAAATAAAACTCCCCACGCCAATACTTGCATGCCACCAGTTGATCCGCCAATTACGGCATGTAATTGCGAAATTCCAAATTTTTCGATTAATAAATTTTGTGCATTAACCATATCTTGAATGGTTAAAAATGGAAATTCACTGCCATAAGGTTGATTGGTTTTTGGATTAAGTTCTTTTGGACCAAATGAACCCATGCATCCGCCAATTACATTGCTACAAATTACAAAAAATTTATTAGTATCGATTGGCTTATTTTCGCCAACCATAAATTGCCACCAGCCATCTTTTTGAGTTACTGGATTTGAATTGGCAACATATTGATCGCCAGTTAGGGCGTGGCAAATTAAAATAGCATTATCGCGGTTGGAATTCAGTTTGCCATAGGTTTGATAGGCAATTGGAAAATTACTAATTTCAACACCAGAGCTAAGTTTTAAAGGATGTTCTTTAGCAAAATAATCAACTTCTCCAATTTCAATTTCTTTGTTTAAAATACCAAATTTTGAATAAATCTTCATGAATTTTTTAAAATTTTTAGTGTAAATTAAATTTAATCCTAATTATAATTATTAAAATTATTACTTTTCAAAAATATATTACAATGAATGAAATTCAATTGCAAAAATTAAATAATTTGCGAGAAAAAATCGACAATATAGATTCTCAAATCCTAAAGCTTCTCAATGATAGAATGGATGTTGTTGCGCAAGTTGCTGAGCTTAAAAAAAACTCAAATGATAAATTTTTTATTCGTTCAAGTCGTGAAGCCGATATGCTCAAACAGCTTATTGATAAATCATCTGGTAATTTTCCTAAAATTTCAATTTTAAATATTTGGCGTAAAATTATTACCTCGGCTAATATGCTTGAACAGCCAATTAAAATCGCTATCCATAACCCAAATAATATCAGCGATTTGCAATATTTGGTCAAGGAATATTACACCAATTTTATTCCAATAACTAATTTCGATAGTGCCAATAACATCGTTTCAGAGCTTGAAAATAACCATCATCAAATTGCAATTTTTGCCTTACCAAATTTAGCAGAAGACTTTGATAAAAAGGAAGATGTTAAAAATAATTGGTGGATTTCGCTTGCTAATAATCAAATTGGAATAAATATTTTTGCTAAAATTCCGTTTTTTGAATATTTAGAGCCAGAAAAAAATACTCAAAAATTTCAATTAGTTGCAGTTGCCATCAAGGCTCCAGAGCAATCTAGTTGCGACAAAACTCTTATTTGTGTTGAAACTCAAAAAGAGGTTGCCAAAACCACGATTTTGGTGGCTTTAAGCGAATTAGAAATTGTTGGAAAAGTTTTAAAAACTGCACAAATTATTCAATTTGAAGGGATAAAATTTCATTTAATTGAATTAGATGGATTTTATTTAAATCAAGATGAGCGCATCAAAAAATTTGCTCAAGCCAAATTTAAACCATTTGTGAAAGTTTTAGGACATTATCCGACTTCAATTATTTTGAATTAATTTATTGGTTAATTTTAATTTCGCGTTTCGGAAGAGGAATTTCAATGTTATGGGCATTGAACTTATTTAAAATATCTACCATAACATCGCTTTTGGCACCCATTCTGCCTTCAACAATATCATTTATCCAAAAATATAAAATTATAGAAATATCATAATCATTAAAGCTTAAAACATAGCATTCTGGTTCGGGATATTTAATGCATCTTTTATGTGATAACGCACAATTAAGCATAATTTCTTTTGCCAAATTAAGGTCAGTTTTGTAATCAACCCCAACCTTAATTTCTAGGCGAGCACGATTATTGGTGTAAGTCCAATTCGTGACCCGATTAATGATAAATTCCTCATTTGGAATCATTATTTCTTTACCATCATTGCCCTCAACCAAAGTATAGCGTCCACCAAAATGTTTGATGGTGCCGTATATTCCGCCATTATCTAGTTCAACAATATCACCAACCTCAACCGATTTTTCGAAAAGTAAAATTATACCACTAATAAAATTAGAGGCGATTTTTTGCAAACCAAATCCAATACCCACACCCACCGCACCTCCAATTACCGCTATGGTAGTTAAATCGACTCCAAAGGTTTTTAAGATAATTAAAAATACGATGCTGTAGATGATAATATCAATAAACTTACTGATAATGCCCTTAGTGCTAGATTTAATATTTTTATTGTTATCGACATATAATTTACTTTTTTTGCTAACCAAACCCGAAACCCAAAATACTAAAAGTAAAACAATAAAAGCCTTAATGATTAAATATACAGAAATTTTAACTTTTCCAACTTTAAAATATAATTCATCAAGATAGGTTATTGTTGGGACAAATGCGCCAAAGATATGTAAAAATAGGGCAGGCACCAAAATAACTCCAGCTGCATTGGTAATGAAAGTATTGTTCGAAGAAATTCGAATCATTCGCAAGAAAATAAATAGCGAGACTAATTTTATAATGGTGGAGATTATGATGGTTTCATTGAAGAATTGTTTATACATTAAATAGCCAAGACTTAAAAATCCTAGAGACAAAATCGGAAATAGAATTGGTAAAAAATATCTTTTGAACAAATTATTATATTCACGAGTATTTTCTGGTGAATTTAAAATTTTTTGAACAATATGATGACGAATTAAAGTATAAAAGAAATAAGAAAAAATGAAGCAAAGAATTAGCGAAAATGATTGCCAATATAGACTAGGACTGCTTATAGTCTTATTGATACTGTCTAAAAATTTGTCAAAATTAATTTCTTCCATTTAAAAATTATTTATTATTCGCCTTGACCAGAAGTATAAGCAACTTTCTTGTCAAATAAGTATAAACTTTCAAATTTAACAAAATCAATTTGTTTTTCGCTTAAATACTCAATTAAGTTTAAGATGTCTCTTGGCGAAATTTTTATGTCATAATTAATGATGTCTTGGCTGTTTTTTCCGCAAATTCCTTTGCCAGTGAAACGCAGTGAAGTGAGGTCTCCAGAATATGAAGGCATCATTTTGGCATCAATTAAAGGAAATAATATCAAACCTTTGGTGCTAATCATTTTAAGTTCAAATTTTTCACTTTCCATTGATTTTAAAAGCTCAAGCAATTCTGCAAAAGATTTTTGCCAATCAATGTATAAATCAAAGCCAATCAAGGTTTTATCGACTATTTTTGCTTCATTTTTTTGCGTAGAAATTTTAATCTCTTTAAAATTATCTTGTAAATTTGCAATTGGTAATTGAGTCGGCAATTTATTTAAATTTGAAATTACTGCCTTAGTAAATTCTTTAGTTCCAACTTTTTTCTTGCTATTGTTGTTATTAAAAATATCGCCAGTATGGATTCCATCTTCGATGGTTTTATATTAGGCATTGCGGATATTATTGGCGCAGGCGCTTTGTTTTATATGGTTTAACATCATAATTGATGCCAAGATTAACCCAGTTGGATTGGCTAGATCTTGATTGGCGATATCTGGTGCGGAACCGTGAATAGCTTCAAACATCGCAAAATCATCACCAATATTGGCGGAGCCGGCTAAACCAACCGACCCTGATATTTCGGCAACAATGTCGGAAATAATGTCGCCATATAAATTTAGGGTAACAATTACATCAAAATTTTCTGGCTTTGAAGCGAGTTTAGCGCAAGCAATATCAATAATGTGATGATCGGTTTGAATTTGCGGATACTCTTTGGCGATTTCGTCAAAAGTGCGATGGAATATTCCATCAGTCATTTTCATTATATTGTCTTTGGAAAAGCAAGATACTTTTTTGCGAGAATTGGCTATGGCGTATTCAAAGGCATAGCGGATGATTTTTTCGCAACCTTTTTTGGTGATTAATTTTAAACATTGATAAGTTTCTTGGGTTTGACGATACTCGATTCCTGCATATAAATCTTCTTCATTTTCACGGATAATTACAACATCCATTTTTGGAAAATTACAAGGCACAAAAGGGTGAAATGACGCAACTGGTCTGATATTGGCATATAGGCCGAGTTTTTTGCGTAAAGTTACATTTAGGCTTTTATAACCTCCGCCTTGAGGAGTGGTAATTGGTGCTTTGAGTATGATTTTGGAGTTATTTAAACTTTCCCAAGCCGATGGCATTAAGCCAGAGCTGAAGCCTTTTTCATAGATTTTTTTTCCGATTTCGATTGTATCATATTTCAAGGAAGCATTGCTGGCATTAAGTATTTCAAGGGTGCTATCCATAATTTCTGGACCGATTCCATCGCCAAATGCTATTGTAATTGTTTGTGTCATTTTAAAAAAATATTATTTTAAACTAAAATTTTAATTGGTAGAATGTAATGCCATTTCCATAATAAAATGAATCATTTGATAAATACAAATTAATCTTCATCTTTTTGGCTAAAATATTTCTCATAATTTGTCGATTTTTTATGGAAATATTTTAATTTTAAATTTTTTTAAAAAAACTGCAATAATTTATTCATGAAATTTATATTTGAAATTATAGAAATCAAATATCGGATAGAAAAGTATAGACTAGAAAATGGAGCAAAATTTGATGATTTTTTAAAAAAATTATGGCAAAAAAAATTAAGTTTTGCCAAAAATTTAATAGCCGACAATTTTAATAAAAAATTAGTCATTTTGGCGATAATTCTTTTAAGTATTCTATGGCGTTCAAGCCTTGATATTGGCTCCTTATCGGCATATAATTTATTTGATGATTTAAAAATAACAAATAATAGCGAAATTTTAGGTTACAATAATTTGAAATTATTAAAATTATTGGCAATTTCTTGTAATTTTTTTGCTAATATTTTTGCAATTAATCCAATTTTTTTAGCTGAAATAACCATCAATTTTATTGGGGTTATAAGTCTTATCTTTTGTAATCATATTTTAAAAAATACCGACAATATTACTAAAAATCTTTTGTTAATTTTGCTGGCAATAACTTATTTTTTACCATTTGAAAATTTACAAAAAAATGATTTTTTTACCGATTTATCAATCATTCTTGCTTTGATTTTCCCGGTCATAGCTTATCTTTATGTTGGGCAAAATAATTTAACTATTTTAGAAAAATTTATTTTTGCCCTTATTTTGGCGATTTTAATTTTACAAAATATTTATTTTTTGATTTTAATTCCAATTTTGAATTATGATTTTTTCATAAATCCCAAAAAAAATTATCAAAATATTTGCCTTCAAATCTTGGTTTTATTTGCTTTGGCGATTGATTTAGCAATTATAAAATATTTCTTAAATTTATGGTTTGCAAAAAACAATTTGAGCTTTGTTGATTTGTTAAAAATCTATCAAAACTCATTTTTAAGTAATTTTTACAACAGTTTTGAATCGCTTAAAATTATTGGCTTTCATAAATTATATTACGATTTTTTGGCATTTATTTTAATTTATTTATTGGCTTTTTGGGCATTTTTTTGGGTTAATTTAGCGAGTTTTAATAAAAATATTCTTGCATTAATTTGTTCGCTAATTTTAGTTTATTTTGCACAAAATTTTGATAATAAAATTGCCATATTATTGCAGTCATTAATGATTATTTCGATAATTCTTAATCTTAAATTTTATCATCAAAATATTGTTAAAAAATTTTATAAATATTGGTTTTTATTTTTTATATTTTTTATCAGTAGCCTTTATAGTCATGATTTTAAAATGTTGGCAATTCATTTAATTTTTTGGAGTTTGCCTTTAATTTTTCTAATAGTTTTTTTAAATAATTTTAGGCATAAAATTCTGATTTACGAAAATTTTTTTATTAGTATTTTTATTATAATTTCTTCAATTTTTTGTTTTTTTCTAGAAATAATTGAGATGAAATTATTTTTTATCAGCACTTTTTTGGTAGGAATTTGGACGGTTTATTACCTTACTAAAATAATTGATATTAATGAAAGATTAAAAAAATTATTTCACTTTGTTTTAGCGCTAATTTTAGTTTTTGCTTTAAGTGATATTTTTAGAAATTATCTCATCGGCGTTGGCATTATTGGCGGTTCTAATCAAAATAATCAAGCTTTGGTGCAAAATATTTTTCAGAAAACTAATCTTGCTAAAAATTCTAATGAACAAATTTTACAAATTTCTCCAAATTTTAAGGATCTTTTTCCTAGTACAAATTATTTTCCAAAAAATATTAATAATTTGCAGTTAAATATTTTGAATAATAGCGATATAATATTGATAAATAACCTTCAAATTCAGCAAAGTTGGTTTACGATACTTCGCAAATATCAATCAAATTTTTTAAGTAATTTTATTGATAATTTTGTTAAAGAAATTCAAAATCCTCAGCAAAAATTTATTATTTTTTTTAATAATGATATTTGTAATATTGGTTTGGTTGAATTTTTGCTTAGAGATGAAAAATTTAAAGAAAATTTTTTAAAAAATTTTCAATATTACGATAATTATTCGTCAATTTTCGTTAATGATACATTTAAAACCAAGCCTTTGCAAGAAAATCTTTCGAATCAAGAATTTGAATTAATCACCCAAATTCATAATATTAAAAGTGAGTTTTGGCAGATGCCAAAATTTGAAATTTTTATAAAGAACAATTAAATGCTAAAAAATTTACAGCAATTTTCCAAAAATAAAATTTTTATTGAACAGAATTATTGGTTGTTATTAGTGCTAATATTTGCAATTTCAATATTGATGCGCTCAATTGCTGATATTGGTCCAGATAGCGGAATTTATCTTGATGTTGGCAAAAAATTAGCCCTCAAAAAACGCTATTTTTACGATATTTTTGAGATTAATTTTCCGATTTTGATGTGGTTTTATGCGTGGCAATATAAAATTGCCATAATTACCAAAATTCACCCAGTGATTTTAGCTGAATTCATAGTCAATCTGCTTGGAATTATTTCGGTATTATGGGTGCATAAAATTCTAAAAAAATCCACCCTATCAAATGATAAAAATCTTTGTAAATCCTTTATTGTTGGCATTTTCTTGGTATTTTTTATTCGTCCATTTGCGGTGCATTTGCTGGAATTTCAAACCAAAACTAGCTATATAATTATTTTATTTTTCCCATATTTCTTTTTGAATTTTATCGCTCAACAAAATAGATTGCACCATATAATTAAGGGTCTGCTTATGGGATTAATTGTGGCAATTAAACCTCATTATGCGCTCTTGATTTTATCGACAGAATTGACCTTTATTGCACTTACAAAAAAATATTCACAATTTTTTTCGCTTGATAAGCTTTGTGCTTTGTTGTTTTATATTTTATATATAATGGCAATTTTTAAATTTAGCCCAGAATTCCTTTTTGATGTTGTAGAGATGTGGAATAATTATTTTCGTGTTTATGGTTCTTACGATAAATTTATTACTAATCTTTATTCCAATTTTACTTATATAATTATGCCTTTATTTGGCATTTTTTTTATTTATTCTCGATTTAAAATTCAATCAATTGATATTGCTTTAATCGGCATTTTTATTGGCTCAACCCTTACTTTAATTGCTGAAAATATTTTTACAACAGATCAATTTTCATTGTTTTCTTCGTTAAATATTTTACTGATTTTGCGAGTTTTTATGATTATTTTGCGCACTAAATATTTTAATTTTTCTGAGAATTTATTTTTTCTAGGTTTTTTTACGATAATTCCATTTTCGCAATCCGAATTTGTGCGCATTATTATTTTTGGTTTTAGTGGGGTTTTCAATGTTTGGTGGCTATTTTTGTTATATTATTTTTATAAGCTTTATGAATTTTCAAATCAGGATCAGCGAAAAAAATATTTTAATTTTCTTAATATTTTTTTGTTTTTTGTAATTTTCTTAGGCTTTTTTTTGCTAACCGCCTTGGCTTTTTTAGGCAAAAACTTTTGGCTCTCGAATTTTACTGCCTTAATTTTGTTTTTTACGGGTTATTTTTTGTGTGAGAAATTTTTCTTTGTTAAATTTTCTAAAAAATTAACGAGTTTTGGCGGGTTTATAATGATGGCCTCACTATTTATGTTTATTCATAGCTACACCGATAAATATAAGGATTTTTTTAGCGAAAATGGTTTTAGAAATTCAGCTCGTAAAATTTATGATTTTAAGGATTATTACCAAAAAAAATATGGTGATGATCAAGATTTTAGCGAGGTAAATTTTTACAAATTTCATCATTTTTCGCAACCACTTTTGACCTACAAACAAATTTACATGCCTCAAAAAATTTCTATTTTTTCCATTGATATTCTTAGTTCTTACAAAAAATTAATGTTTTATCCGATTAATCCGCAAAAGAACTTTGCTTATGATTATGTTATTTCTGATTTGAAAAAAATGTTGAGCAACAAAAACACCAAATTACTTTTTATCGACAATAAACTTGTCAGCGAATCCGACAATAAATGCAATATTGGCTATTTAGAATATATTTTCTTAGATGGTGAGATAAAAAAATTATTTATCGAAAATTTCCGCTATGAAAATCGTCTTTTGCTTGTTAAAAAACAAGAAAAAAACATTGATTATTTTGCTGATTTTTTGAACAAATTATTCGCAGGTAAAGATCAACAACAAAATCAAAATAATTTATATGGCGAATTTAATAAAATTGAATTTAATATCGAGCTTTATGTTAGAAAAAATTAATCATAATTTTCAACAAATCTTTTTAGCTAATCATCTTACAAAAAAAAGATTTTACTTACAATTATTTTTGGTTGGAAGTCTTCTAGATTTGGCTTTTGCACCTTTTAATCAAATAATTTTTGCCTTCATTTCCATCGGCATTTTTTATAGCATAATTCATCAAATCAATGATTTAAAAAAAGTTTTTTTTGCAAGTTTCTTTTATAATTTTGGATTTTTTGTTTTTGGTATCTACTGGATTTGTAATTCACTATTAATCGACCCTTTAGCCTTTGCTTGGTTGATTCCATTTGCCATCACCTTGATTCCTGCATTGATGGCAATTTATTTTGCGACCATGATTTATACTTACAAATATTTGATGCAAAAATTCAAAATAAAATCGCCGTCATTAAAAATATTTTTCTTTGCATTTTTTTGGTTTTTAAGCGAATTAATCCGCAGTATTTTATTTACCGGATTTCCTTGGAATTTACTTGGATATATGTGGTTTTTTAGTGAAAATATGGTGCAAGTGGCGGGTTTAATTGGGGTTGATGCCTTGGGCTTTCTTTTGATTTTATTTATTTTAAACTGGAATTTATTTTTGGCAAAAACAGCCAAAAAAATTGATAAAATCTTTGGTGTTTTTTTAATTTTCTTGTGGCTTTCAATATGGCTTTATGGCTATTTTAAAATTGAAAAGAATTATCCTCAAAATTTAGAAAAAATTGGAAAATTTCGCTTAGTTCAAGCCAATATTGAGCAAAAAAACAAATGGCAAGAAGATGAAAAAATACAGAATTTTGAGTTGCATCAAAATTTAACTAGTGCCAAGGATTTTCAAGATGTCGACGCCATTTTGTGGTCAGAAACTTCAATTCCAGAAATCATTGCGCCACAAAATAATTCTTTAATTCAAGCCATTTCTAGCATGGCTTCAAAAAATCGCTATTTAATTAGCGGTGGCATTCACCTCGAAGGCTCTGATTACAATAATTATCAAATTTGGAATAGTATGTTTGTGTTTGACGAAAACGGCGTTCATCAATTTTATGACAAACAACATTTGGTGCCGTTTGGAGAATATGTTCCGCTTCATCAATATTTCTCATTTTTATTTATCGATGATGTGGTTAATAAAATCACGGGAGGAGGCGACTGTCCCTCCCCTTTTTATTGTGATCTGACGCCCCATGTTTTTTCTTTTGCGTTGCTTGCAGCACTTGGTATTGGCGACTTGCTTGTTGGGGTGGTCTGTGGGCGCACAGGCCCTGACCATGTCCCAAGCGCGTGGCATGGCCGAGGGTGATACCGATGCGCGTTTGCAAGTCCTGAATCAAGCCTTGTTGCAGGCCGATGCGGCCACGGCCACTTTTTTGCAGGCACTGGCCGACGAACAGGTGAAGTTTTCGGGCGACACCGTTTGGGTGTTGCGTGATGGACAGTCGTTCAGCCCGGTGGATGGATCAGCCCAAGCGCTTGCAGCTGACGCCCAAGATGTGGTCATCAACAACCGCATGCGCGGTGAAATCGATGCGGCTTTGGCGGCATTGAAATTGCTCAGCCCGGACAACGCTGTGCGCATGAAAGCCGCACAAGCCTTGATCAAAGAGCCCGACATTGCCAAAGCCCCGCTGATCGCCAAGGCCTTGGCCGCAGAAGGCCGCGATGACATTCGCCAAGCATTGC
>JALREU010000019.1 GCA_023256705.1 Rickettsiales bacterium | reverse complement strand
AAATATTGAGCATTCCAAGGTAACCAATCTTTCTTCTCTTAATTTGGTGGGTAAGCATATTGTTAATCCTAGGCAATTATATCCAACTTTAGAGCCTGCTTCGGCAATTAATTTCCCAAAAACTCCTAATACAAATAATATTATGAATTTTGTAAGAAAATTTAAGGAAAGTTTTTTTCAGGATTTTGATTTTAAATTCGAAAAGGCAAAAACCAGAATTGCGATTGGTGAAAAAAATCTAGACATAATTTTTAAATTTAGCAAGGAGCCATCATCTGCATTTTCGCCGAGTAATGCGGATAATGCAGTCAAAACATCGCATCAGATTAGCAAATTATAAAAATTGAAAATTGATTAATAATTAATTCTCGCTTTTAATTCATCATCTTGGTAATAGAAAAATTTATTGCTAATTTTTGCCGTCTTTCCCTCGAGTAAAATTTGTTGGTTATCATCTAGAGTTAATATTTCTTGCCATGTAAGTAATGCAGTTTTATTAAAATCATTGATACAAATTTGAGAAATTTTTTGAGCGGATTTAGTGCTTTTTGCGCTGTAAAAAATTTTATAAAAACAATCGGCAATTATTGAATTGGCAATGTTTTCATTGTAAGTATTTTCAACTCTCTCAAAATCTGATGTTATTAAAAATAGCCTAATTTTATAACCGCGCAAATAGCCTAAAGAATTTTCAATCATTGTAAGCCGACCAAGCGAATAAAATTCGTCAAGATAAATACTTACTCCTCGATTATTTTCGTAATTATTTATTGATATGGCGCTTTCCATCAATTTTTCTAAAATATGGTCATATAAAAAATTTAGAAATGGCTGAAGTCTTTTGATATCGTTAGGCAAAATTCCAATATAAAGTGTGATTTTGGTTTTTTTAAAATCACTAAAATTAAAATCCGAGGCTGACGTTGCATAGTCTAGTAAAGGGTTGTGCCATGGAGCAAGAAAATGATTTAGTTTTTTTAAAAGTAGATTCTGGTCATATTCTCCAAGGCTCAAAAAATTTCGAAATTGATTTAATGAAAATTCATTTAATTCTGTGCTAAAATTTTCAATGGCATTGCTTAATTCGCCAAAAATATCGCCAGAAATAATTCTAGCCACTCTGCCCAAAGTCTTGGCTTGAGCTGGATTGGCGAATAAATAAAAAATTATGGCAATTAGTAATTCTTTGCAATTATTATTTTTTTCTTCACCCTCTTCTTTTATCAATAATTTTACGATTTTATCGATGTCGTTGAACATTCTTTTTTTATCTAAGCTTATAAAATCTAAAGGGTTGTAGCGATGTGTTTTGCCTGATTCATCAAGAGGATTGAACATAAAAATTCGATGACCAATTGATGCTCTATAAACTGCGGTAAGCTGGTAATTTTCTAGCTTAATATCGTGGATTATTGCTGAATCATCATTAATTAGTAAATTTGGAATTGTAAAACAAACTCCTTTGCCAGAGCCGTTCGGAGCCATTAAAAATAAATGACGATAATCATTATTTTGAGTAAATATTTTTTCAAAGGACTCATCAATTCCCATAAGAATTTTATTTTGCTGACTTATCATTTTGTTTTAAAAATTGTATTAATTTTAATTTAGATTTATTAATTTAAGGATAGGAAAATTTATTTTTAATGCAATTATTATGATTAAAATTTGGGTAATTTCTAAATTAATTAATTATAAAAGTTAATATTAAAATCATAAAAATTTACCTTCAAGATTTTTGGTATTTTTCAATCAATTTTTCAACGATGTTGGGATTGGTTAATGTGCTTAAATCGCCAAGATTTTTATGCTCACCACAAATAATTTTACGAATTATTCTGCGCATTATTTTTCCTGATCTGGTTTTGGGAAGATCGTCAACAAACTCAATAAATTCGGGGGTGGCGATGGCGCCGATTTTTTGTCGAACCAATTTTTTTAAATTATTTTTTAGTTCATCAATTTCTAATTCATTTTTATATTTATTTTTTAAAATCGCAAATATGTATATTACCTCGCCTTTGATTGGATGAGGGATTCCGACCGCTGATGACTCGCAAATTTTGTTGTGCTGATTGATTACCGCTTCAATTTCTGCACTTCCCAAGCGATGGCCAGAAACTTTTATTACATCATCTGTTCTGCCAGTGATGCAATAATATCCATCCTTGTCGCGTTTGGCGCCGTCGCCTGTAAAATAATAATTTGGAAATTTTTCAAAATAAGTTTCCTTGAAGCGTTGATGATCCTTGTAAATTGAGCGAGCGATTGATGGCCAAGAATCGGCAATGCATAAATTGCCCTCGCCTTCGCCAATTATCTCTTCACCATCATCATTTAGAAGGACGGGCTTTATTCCAAAAAATGGCAGAGTTGCCATGCTAGCCTTTGGCTTGATATGGTTTGGCAATGGCAAAATCATATGCCCCCCAGTTTCGGTTTGCCACCAAGTATCGACCATCATGCAATTCTTTTTGCCAATAATTTGATGATACCACTCCCAAGCTTCAGGATTGATTGGCTCTCCAACCGAACCTAAAATTCTTAATGATTTTCTTGAGGTAGTTTTTACAAAATCATCTCCCTCGCTCATCAAGGCTCTAATCGCTGTTGGTGCGGTGTAAAAGCTATTGACCTGATGTTTATCAATTATTTGCCAAAAACGCGATGGTGTTGGATAATTAGGCACTCCTTCATAGATTAAAGTTGTGGCGCCGTTTAAAAGTGGTCCATAAATTGTATAGGAATGGCCAGTAATCCAGCCAATATCAGCAGTGCACCAAAACACTTCGCCTTTTTTATAATCGAAAGCATAAGCAAAAGTTATGGCGCTGTAAACTAAATATCCTGCGGTGCTATGCAAAATTCCTTTTGGCTTGCCAGTAGAGCCTGAAGTATAGAGAATAAAGAGCGGATCCTCGGCATTCATTTTGGCAATATTGTTATGAATTTTCTCAACATTCTGCACCTGATCTTCGAAATAAATATCGCGATTTGGATGCCATTCTATTTGGTTATG
This sequence comes from Rickettsiales bacterium, assembly GCA_023256705.1. GTDB lineage: Bacteria > Pseudomonadota > Alphaproteobacteria > Rickettsiales > UBA1997 > CAILUF01. Next base: position 14,286 of record JALREU010000019.1, on the reverse strand, counting down.
GGTATTTTTAACGATAAGTGTTTTGATATTTGATTGAAGGATTTTTTGTGCTTCATCGACATTTTTTTTAAGTTCAATAATTTTGCCCCCTCTTATGCCTTGATCGGCAGTAATAATAATTTTGGGCTCGCAATCATTAATTCTGTCAGCTAATGCCGATGACGAAAATCCGCCAAATACTACGCAATGAACGGCTCCAATTCTTGTGCAGGCCAACATGGCATAGCAAGCCTGCAAAATCATTGGCATGTAAATAATTACCCGATCACCCTTTTTTACCTGATTTTTTTCTAAAATATTGGCAAAAATGGCAACTTCCTCTTGAAGTTTAGAATAGCTGATTTTTAAGGATTTATCTGGGTTGTCGCCTTCCCAAATTATGGCAATATCATTGGATTTTCCTGCTTCAATATGGCGATCAATGCAGTTATAGCAAGGGTTTAGCACGCCATCTTCAAACCATTTAAGGTTTATTTTATCATCAAATTTTGCATTTTTAATTATGGTTGGTTGCTTTATCCAGCTTATTCTAGCTGATTCTTCTTGCCAAAATTGATGAGGATTTTCAATAGATTGTCGATATTTTTCTTGATAAAATTTTGATGGAATAAAATTCATATTTCGAAATTTGTGTTTTAAAAAATTTGTTTAATTAAATTTTTTTATATTTATTTTTCAATTAAAATTTCATTTGATTTATTAATGTTTTTGGTTAAATCAAAATTACAATCAAATACTATAACAATCGATTCCTTTAAATTACTAATTGATTGAAATATTTTATTACCTGCGATTCATAAAAACTTTTTTATGAATTTATGTCAAAATATTTTCAATTATAAAGCGCAATTAAATGAGGCTATCATTATATTTTTAGATAATTGAATAACTTTTTATAAATTACTAAATTTTTATGGTTTTAAAATTTTGTTGTTCTATTTTTTTTAAAATGATGCATAACATTATAAATTCCGTGCAAAACTAATCCTGTTTTTTCACTTTCTTTTTTATTAAGCGACGTCAGTGATCAGCTCACAAATTTTATAAATAATGTATGAAAAATTGTTCGAAAAATAATTTTCTTCAATTAGTTTAGTCATTAATCATAATGCTTGGTAGGAGGTTATGGGTTTTGCTTTTGTAAAGACCTTTTAACCCCCTTATGACTTAAAGAAATTGTAATTTTTGCGAACCCTTTCCTGTAAATATTATGGGGCATTCTTTAGGATCGGGATTTTGAATTTTTTATTAGAATATTTTCTAAAATATTTTTAAGAATAATCTAAGGATATGACCTAAAGCCATATAAAGATTAGCTATTTAAGGCTTGCTAACATTTTAAGGACGGTTTTATTTGTATTTATAAAATTTGGAAGCATCAAGAGCATTTATTTATTTGCCTGAATAGCTAAAGTTTGAAAGAGTTTTAATATGATTTAAAGTATTTTGTTATTTGATATTTATCAAATTGTTTCAAGTTTTATTGATGCGGAAATTTTATTGGCGGGTTTATAAATGATTTTTTAAGTTTTAGGATATTTTAAAATTCTTTTTAATAACCTTACAATTAATTTATAGTTAGTCGTAAGGTTTTATATAAATTTAAGCCTTAGCTTCGGTGTTTGATTCGGTAGTAAAATCAAGTTTTTCTTTGATTCTGGAGGCTTTGCCAGTAAGGTTGCGTAAGAAATATAATTTTGCTCTTCTAACATCGCCCTGCTTTAAAACTTCAATGCCAGCGATCAATGGAGAGTATAGATTAAATTTTCTTTCAACTCCAACTCCTGAGCTGATTTTACGAACAGTAAAAGTAGCATTGTAATTGCTTGAAGATTTAGTTCTGGCAATTACGATCCCGTTAAAAGCTTGAATTCTTGTGGTATCACCTTCGGTAATTTTATATTTAACGCTTACAGTATCTCCAGACTTGAAATTTGGGATATTGTAACCAGCAGTGCTTTTAGCTTTTTCAGCTTGAGCTTTATTAAAATTTTCTAATAATTTTTTCATATTTGTCTAATTATTTTTGTTTAGCTTCTAGTTCTTTTGGCTCTTGATTTATTACCTCAACTCTATCCACCAATTCCATATATGCCATTGGGGATTTGTCGCCAGTTCTAAAGCCATTTTTAAGAATTCTGGTATATCCACCATTTCTTTGTAAAATTCTTGGCCCAATTTCTTTAAATAATTTTTCGATAATTAAATCATTTCCTAAAATTGATTGAGCTAATCTGCGATTTGCAAGATTATCAGTTTTGGCAATTGTGAGAAGTTTCTCAATAAAAGGTCTAAGTTCTTTAGCCTTTGGTAAAGTTGTTTTGATACCTTCAGCTTTTAGAAGAGCCAATGAGAGGTTTCTAAGAAGCGCTTTGCGATGAGCACTATTTCTATTTAGTTTTCTGCCTTTAATTCTGTGTTTCATATATATATTAAAATTCTTTATTTTTAATTCTTAGCAATTCTTCAATATTTTTTGGTGGCCAATTTTGAAGTTTCATACCGAAAGTAAGACCCATTGATTTTAAATTATCTTTTAATTCATTCAAAGATTTTCTTCCGAAATTTGCGGTTTTTAACATTTCTAACTCTGATTTGCTAACTAAATCTCCAACATAAATTATATTTTCATTTTTTAAGCAATTATAAGAACGAACTGATAACTCAAGTTCTTCAATTGTTTTAAGGAGGTTTTTGTTAAATTCAGGTTCGATGGTAACTTCTTTAACTGGTTCTTCATCAACCTTATGTGAATCAAAATTAATAAAAGATTGGAATTGATCTTGAAGGATTTTTGCCGAAATTGCCAAAGCATCACGAGGTGTGATGGTGCCATTGGTGTCGATTTCAAGTGTTAGTTTATCGAAATCGGTGATTTGTCCGACTCTAGCATTTTCAACCTTGTAAGAAACTTTTTTGACGGGACTAAATACTGAATCAATTTTAATTGCACCAATTGAATTATCAGCTTTAAGGTTGTTATTGGCAACAGAATATCCTCTGCCATATTCAACAGTAATTGCCATGTCAATTTTGGCACCTTTATTAAGTGTACAAATATGATGATCTTTATTGATTATATCAACACCAAAAGGAAGCTCCAAAGCTCCAGCAAAAACTGGTCCTGGTTTATTGGTTGAAAGTCTGATTATAGTTGGGCTTGGATCTTCTTTAACAATTGCCAATCCTTTTAAATTCATGATAATGTCAAGGACATCTTCTTTTACGCCGTCAATTACACTATATTCATGTAATACCCCTTCAATTTTGATTGAGGTAACTGCAAAACCATTTAGCGAAGAGAGCAAAACTCTTCTTAAGGCATTACCTAAGGTATTTCCATAGCCTCTAGCTAATGGCTCAAGGACGATAACTGATTTTGTAAGGTTGTTAAAACCTTCTTTAAGAGTTACTGATGAAGGTTTGGTAAGTGTTGTCCAATTTTCTTTAAGAATTGTCATGGCTATTTAAATTAAATTATGAAATTTATTTATAATTTTTAGACGCGTCTGCTTTTGGCAGGACGACATCCATTATGTGGTAAATAAGTAATATCCTTAATAAGAGATACATTAATACCCGCGGCCTGAATCGCTCTAAGAGAAGCTTCTCTTCCAACTCCAGGACCTCTAATTTCAACTACTGCATTTTGTAAGCCACATTCTTTGGCAATTCCGACTGCATATTGTGTTGCCACCTGTGCTGCATATGGAGTAGCTTTTCTAGAGCCTTTGAATCCATGCTTTCCAGCTGATGACCAACAAATGATGTTGCCATTTGGTTCGGAAATTGAGATGATAGTATTATTAAAGCTTGCAAAAACATGGATAACACCATTAAGAACATTTTTCTTTTTTTTGCTTGAGCTTTTTACTTTTTTTTCTTTTAAAGCTAAATCAGTTTTTGTTTCAGTCATATGTTTAAATTATTTTACTGCTTTCTTTTTGTTTGCGATTGCAACACCACGACCCTTACGAGTTTTGGCATTGGTGTGAGTTCTTTGTCCTCGCACCGGAAGTTTTTTTACATGTCTAATTCCACGATAACATCCGATATCTATAAGTCTTTTGATATCTGAAGATACTTTTCTTCTAAGATCGCCCTCAAGTACAGGAAACTCTTTTTCAATAAGTGACCTTACTTGTGCTAACTTATCTTCACCAATTTGGTGCGTTCTAAGCTTTAGATCAATTTTTAATTTTTTACAAATTTTTTCAGCAGATGTTGTGCCGATTCCATAAATATAGGTTAAAGCTATTACAAAACGCTTTTCCTTAGGAATGTTTATACCAGAAATTCTAGCCAATTTTAAGTCCTCAATTAAGTTGTTATTAATGCTTGTTTAATGTCTTCAAAAATTAGGGATACAATTTTAAAGGCATCAATTGTAACAAGCAAGTTTTTTTTTTCATAAAAATCAATAAGCGGGGCACTTGATTTTTTAAAAACCTCAAGGCGATTTTTAACGGTTTCTTCGTTATCATCGGCCCTTTGGTATAAATCAGTTGACCCACAATTATCACAGACCCCTTCCTTAGCAGTTGGGTTGTAATATTTATTATAAACTGAACCGCAATTTTTACATGAAATGCGACCAGATATTCTTTTTATAATAATTTCTTCATTAACTTCAAAATTAATTACTTTATCAATTTTTTTATTGAGTTCAGTAAGCATTTTATCAAGCATTATGGCTTGATTAACATTTCTAGGAAAGCCATCAAAAATATAACCTTTATTTTCACTCGTTTTAGAAATATTTTTTTTAATCATTTCTATAACAATTTCATCAGCAACTAATTTTCCTTGTTTCATTAAGTCGTTGGCGATTAATCCAATTTCACTTTTTAGCTCAACCTCTTTTCTTAATAAATCCCCTGTTGATATATTTTCAAGGTTATATTCATTAGCTAAAATTTTAGCTTGAGTTCCTTTTCCTGAGCCGGGTGCGCCAATAAATATTAAATTCATGCTCTTACCCTAACCCTTCTTTTTTTATTCATCGAGTTGCCATATTTGCTCGATATTAAATTAGATTGTATTTGATTTACTAAATCCATAACCACATTAACCATAATTAAAATTCCAGTTCCACCAATATGCAAAGGTATTGATGATTTGGTAACTAAGATTTCAGGAATTACGCAGATAAAAACTAAGTAAATTGCCCCAATTAATGTTAATCTGGAAATTATTTTGTCGAGATATTCAGATGTTGTCTTTCCTGGACGAACTCCTAGGATGAAACAATTGCTTTTCTTTAAATTGTTAGAGACTTCTTCGGTGTTAAAAATTATTGATGAATAGAAATATGAGAAAAAAAGAATTAATAATGAAAAAACTATTGAATATATTAGTCCGCCTCTTTGAAGCATAGCCATTAGCCAATTTCCTTCAGCTCCGGTTACTTGAACAATTGCCACTGGAAACATCAGAACTGAGCTGGCAAATATAGGCGGGATAACGCCCGACATGTTTATTTTTAGTGGCAAGAAAGATGAATCGGCCATTCCAGAATTTTTCATCATGGTAGCATTTGGATATTGAATTTTGATTTTTCTTTGCGATTTTTCTACAAAACAAACTAAAATTATTCCTGCTCCAAATAATATGAAGAATAATAAAATGGTTACGAAGCTATAGGCTCCATTTTTAAGAAGGTTGAACATTTCAATGATTGATGAAGGAAGTGAAGAAACGATTCCAACAAAAATAATAAGCGAAATTCCATTTCCAATTCCTGATGAGGTGATTTTCTCGCCAAACCACATAAGCATAATGGTTCCGCCAACAAGGCTAACTACCGTTGTGTAAAAGAAAATATTGGAGTCTGATATGAAGGCGCTATTATCAGAGTTTGAGAGTGCGTAGTAAACGCCAATTGCTTGGAATATTGATAATAATATTGTTAAATATCTGGTATATTGGTTAATTTTGGCTCTTCCCTGCTCCCCCTCTTTTTTCATAGCCTCAAGACCAGAATGCATGGAGGTTAGTAGCTGCATAATGATAGATGAAGTTATGTAGGGCATGATATTTAGCGCAAAAATACTCATTCTTTCGAGAGCGCCACCAGAAAATAAATTAATCATCCCAAATATATTTGAGGCAGATCCAGAAAATATTTTTTCCAATACTTTGCTATCAATACCAGGAATAGGCACATAGGTTCCAAATCTATATATTAACAATATAAAGATGGTAAATAAAATTTTATTTTTTAAGCCAGTGCCTTCCGCTTTTTTCATTTTCTAGCTATATTTTTGAGCATTTTTAGAATATTTATCAACGACTACTTTAATTTTTAGTTCGTGATCAATTTTGTTAACAATAAGTTTAACCAAAGATTTTTTTGATTTAACAAGTCCAGCTTGAAATAGGATTTCTTTGTTAACTTCGGTTTTAGCGTCAATTTTTTTATTTTTGACTAAATTTTCAATATCGCGATAGTTAACTGCTTCAATATTTTGCTTTAGATTATTTACAAATCCTTTTTTTGGTAATCTCATGTGAACAGGAGTTTGTCCGCCTTCAAAGCCTTTTACGGAATGATGTCCGGTTCTAGCTTTTTGACCCTTTACCCCTCTTCCTGAGGTTTTTCCTTTGCTGGAACCAATTCCTCTTCCTACTCTTATTTTAGAGCTTCTTTTAATTTTTGGTAAATTTGTTAATGTAAGTGTCATAATTATGAAATTTTAATTATATGTTGAACCTTTTTAATCATTCCAATAATTGAGTTATCAACTTTTAAATTTGATTTTGAGCCAATTTTTTTTAGACCCAAGCCTTTTAAGTTTCCTTTTTGTCTAGGGGTCAATTTTGAACTGCTTTTAACTTGAGTTATTGCAATTTCCTTATTTAAGTAATTTTCTAGATTCATAAATTTATTCGTTTTTGTTTTCAGTTCCGATATTCAGGGCCAAATTTCTTCTTTTAACAATCTCTGAAATTTCTTTGGATCTTTTTTCAGCAATAATTTTTGGAGATGTTAAGGATTTTAAAGCACCAAATGTGGCTCCAACCATGTTGTATGGATTTGAAGTTCCAACTGATTTGGCTACGATATCGTTGATTCCAGCACATTCGAAAATTGCACGCATTGGACCACCAGCAATTACTCCCGTTCCAACTGGAGCTGAGCGAAGGTAGACCTTGGCAGAGCAAAAACTGTGATAAATGTCGTGGTGAATTGTTCTTCCTTCCTTAAGAGAGATTTTTATCATCGCTTTTTTAGCGGATTCAAAGGCTTTATTTTTTGCATCGGTAACTTCAGTTGCATTTCCTTTGCCAAAGCCAACTTTGCCATTTTTATCGCCAACAACAACTAAAACAGAGAATGACATATTTTTACCACCCTTAACTGTTTTGGAAACTCTATTGACCGCAATTAATCTTTCAATGATTTCTTGAGAAGTTTTTTCTTTTTGATTTTTTTGTTTAGTCATTTTGTATAAAGATTAAAATTTCAAACCTGATTCACGGCATGCATTTGCCAATGCTTCTACCCTACCGATATAATTATATCCACCCTTGTCAAATACAAGTGTATCAATTTTTTGTTCAGCACATTTTTTGGCTAAATTATGTCCAACAATTTTAGCCTTTTCAATGCCAGTTTTTTTATCGGTCATTTTAATGGTTGATTCTTGGATAATTACATTTCCATTGATGTCAATGATTTGTGCGTAAATATTTTTGTTAGATCTGGTTACAACAATTCTAGCTCTTTGGCCCTTATTGTTGTTTTTAATGTTTTTTCTAACTCTTAATTTTCTTCTTTGATTTGTGTTTAGCATAAGTTTTATTTTTTCTTTCCTTCTTTTCTTAATATTTGTTTACCAAATATTTTTACTCCTTTACCTTTGTAGGGCTCAGGTGGGCGGAAGTTAATAATTTCTGAGGCTACTTGTCCAACCAAAATTTTGTCTTCACCTGTTAAGATTATCAAATTTGGCTTTTCAAATGTAGCGGTTATTCCATTTGGAAGACCGTAAAAAATATCGTGGCTATAACCCAAAGTTAGGTTTAATAAGTTTTTGTCAACTGAGGCTTTATAACCTACGCCATTAATTTCAAGGGTTATTTTGTAAGGAGTTACAAATCCTTGAACGATATTTTTAAGGTTATTTCTGTCCATACCAATTTTGGAGGAAAGAACTCTATCACCTTTATTTGATGAAGTTAATTTTAGTGCTTTGTCTTTGAACTCAATGATTAAGCCGTTGCTTACTTCATAAGTTTTTTTGTGTTTTCCATTATCAAAAGTGATTTGATTTTTTTCAATCGCCACTTTAATGTTATCTGGAACTATGATTGGTAATTTTCCTACTCTAGACATTATTAAGATTAAAATATTTTTAATAAAATTTCACCACCAAGATTTTTAGTTCTTGCTTCGTGATCACTAATTACGCCTTGCGACGTAGATAAAACTGACATTCCAAGACCATTTTTAACAAGTGGAATTTGTTTGGAATTACAATAAATTCTTCTTCCGGGTTTTGAAACTACTGAAATATAAGAAACAACTGGTTGTGAATTATGATATTTTAGAGCTATATTAAAATAGTCTTTTGAATCTTTTTTAATTTTAGAATAGTTTAAAATGTAACCTTCTTCTTTAAGAATTTTAAGAATATTTTCTCTAAGTTTTGATGCTGGACATTCAACTGCTGATCTATCAGCAAGATAACCGTTTTTAATTATTGAAACCACATCTGATACAGGATGATTAAATGACATAAATTTACCAACTTGATTTAATTAAACCCGGAATTTGTCCCCATGACACTAATTCTCTAATTGCAATACGAGATAATCCAAATTTTCTTAGATTTCCTCTAGGTCTTCCAGTTAAGGCACATCTGTTACGAACCCTTATTTTAGCTCCATCTCTTGGCATTTGAGATAATTTGATTTGGGCGGTAAGTCTATCCGAAAATGAAAGAGTATTATTGCTTATAATTTCTTTTAATTTTTTTCTTTTATTTTGATGAAGTTCAGTTTTTTTAATTCTGTTTTCGTTTCTTCGTCTTAGTGATTTTTTTGCCATATTTATTTAATTGGAAAGTTTATTTTTTTTAATAAGAATAACGCTTCTTCTTTTGTTTTTGCGTTTGATGCAATTGTAATATTCATACCGAATATTTTTACAATATTATCTAGATCAACTTCAAGAAAAATGTTATGTTCTTTGATGCCAAAGCTATAGTGATTACTTTTGTTGAATCCTTTTGATGATAGACCTCTAAAGTCTCTAATTCTTGGTAAAGCAATATTTACTAATTTATCAAGAAACTCATACATTTTCTTTCCGCGAAGTGTAACTCTACATCCAATAGGTAAATCCTTTCTTAATTTGAAGGTAGAAATAGCCTTTTTAGATTTAGTTAAAACGGCTTTTTGACCAGAGATAATTGAAAGCTGATTGAGCATATAGCTAAGCAATTTATTGTCGCTATCTACAGCTTTAATCCCGATATTTAAGCTTACCATTGTAATTTTTGGTATTGCCATATCATTTTTGTAAGAAAATTTTTTCTTAAGATCTGGGATTGAATCTTTATATAATTTTTCGGTTAAGGTACTCATTATTAGTCTATTTTTTTACTTGTTTTTTTTGATAAACGATCTTTATTGGAAAATTTTTTATTATTCTCTCCTTTAACGATCATAAATTTTATTTTTACCGCTTTTCCATCTTCAACATGTGATATGTTTGAGATGTGAATCATTTTTTCTTGTTTAATTATTTGTCCTGGTTGTTGCGACGAAGGTTTCTTATGAATTGTGCGCATATTAACGCCTTCAACCAAAACTTTCTCATCAACAATTTTTAAAATCTTACCGACTTTACCTTTGCTTGATCCAGTTATAACAATAACATTGTCACCTTTTTTAAATTTATTTGACATTTTATAATACCTCCGATGCTAATGATGCAATTTTGAGGAAGTTTTTTTGTCTAACTTCTCTCGAAACTGGTCCAAATACCCTTGATCCCAATGGCTCGTTTTCTTTGTCAACTAGCACTACTGCATTATCATCAAATTTAATGAAACTTCCATCTGGTCTCGTAATTTTATTTTTAGTACGGACAATTACAGCTTTTGCCACTTGACCCTTTTTAATTTTAGAGTTTGGGTTAACTGATGTTATTGAAACAACAATTACATCACCAACTTCTGTAATCATATGGTTTGAGCCACCTAATACTTTTATACATCTTGCTGTTTTGGCACCTGAGTTATCTGCCACAACAAGATTAGTTTGCATTTGAATCATATACTATTTAATTTTCCATTTTTTGGTTTTAGAAACAGGTCTAGAATTGATAATTTCAATTTCTTGACCAACCTCAACTTTTTGATTATTAATATCTACCATAAAATTTTTACTTGTGGTAATAAATTTTCCGTATTTTTCGTGTTTTTTATAGGTAGTTGAAACTGCCTTAACTGTTTTTTCATCAATTACCTTAACTATTTTTGCCTTCATATTATTTAGATGAATTAAATTTTGTTAATAATCTTGCGACTTCCTTTTTTAATTTCTTGATTTCTTTAATATCAATTTGGTCGCCAGATGTTTTCTTTATTCTAATTTTTAAAATATCGCTTTTAAGTTTTGCAACATTGGCGATTATTGATTTTTTGTCTGTAGTAGTCATTTTAAATGTTATTTACAATTTTAGATTTAAATGGAAGTTTTGAAGCTGCTTTCATAAGAGCGTTGTTAGCAGATTCATTATCAATTCCATCGATTTCAAATATAATTCTTCCTGGTTTAATTTTGGCGATATAATATTCAACATTTCCTTTTCCGCTTCCCATTCTAACCTCTGCAGGTTTTTTAGTTACAGGGGTGTGAGGAAATACCATGATCCAAAGTTTTCCAGCTCTTTTCATGTAGCGGGTAATAACTTTTCTAGCTGATTCGATTTGCTTAGAATTTAGCTTTGATGGCTCTAAAGCTTTTAATCCGAAAGATCCAAATTTGAGAGTATTGCCGACGGCAGAAACTCCGAGGATTTTCTTTCCTCCTTTTTGCGATTTTCTATATTTTGTTTTTGCAGGAGTAAGCATTTTAAAAAATTAAGAAATTTTCTTTTTCTCAACAAATCCTTTGTAAATCCAAACCTTTACCCCGATTACTCCATATGCAGTATGGGCATTTGCAGTTGCATAATCAATATTGCATCTAAGGGTATGAAGAGGAACCGATCCTTCCTTATACCATTCTGTTCTTGCAATCTCTGCTCCACCTAAACGACCAGCACAGCTAACTTTGATTCCTAACGCACCAAATTTCATTGCTGATTGCATAGCTTTTTTCATAACTTTTTTAAATGCAGCCCTGCCCTCAAGTTGTTTGGCAATTGATTGAGCAACTAAAGAAGAATTTAAATCTGGTTTGTCAATTTCAACAATTTTTACTTCAACTTTTGATCCTGCGATTTTTTCAACTGACTGGTTAATTTTTTCAATATCAAGACCTTTTTTACCAATAAGAACACCTGGTTTTGATGTTTTAATTACTAGGTTAATTTTGTCAGATGGTCTTTCAATTACGACTGAACCGATTCCGCAGTGAGAATAATTTTTAAGTATAAATTTTCTTATGATAACGTCATTAATTAGTTTTTTAGAATAGTTTTTGTTATCATACCAAACAGATTCCCAATTTTTATTGTTTAATAATCTGAATCCAACTGGATTTACTTTTTGACCCATTTATTTTTCCTCTTTAATTTTTTTATTGTTACTAATAGTAGCTTCTTTTTCTGATAAAATTACAGAAACATTGCTATAAGTTTTTAAAATTCTACTTGATTTACCTCTTCCTCTGGCGGCAAATCTTTTTAAGGCAAATGCTCTTCCAACATTAATCTCCTTAATATATAAATTATCAACATCCATATTGTGGTTGTTTTCTGCATTTGACATTGCAGAAAATACAATTGAGCGAATTGTTGAAGCTAATTTTAGTTTTGAAAACATCAATAATGTTAATGCTTTAGAAACTTTTAGTCCAGTTATATTTTTTGTAATTCTCATTACTTTTACTGGACTTGATTTAATTGCTTTTTGTGAAGCTGTAGCTATATTTTGTTTCATAGTAATTAATCCTTGTTAACTTTTTTCTCTCCGCCATGTCCGAAGAATGTTCTGGTTGGAGCGAATTCTCCGAATTTATGTCCTACCATTCCTTCAGTAACTGAAACAGATACAAATTTTTTTCCATTGTGAACAGCAAAATTAATTCCAACAAATTGTGGAAGAATTGTTGATCTTCTTGACCATGTTTTAATTATTTGTTTTTTTGAAGATGTTGAATAATCTTTGGCTTTTTTAAGCAAATATCCGTCTACAAAAGGCGGTTTTTTTGATGATCTTGGCATTTATTTAGCCCTCCTTGATTTAATTATGAATCTATTAGTAATATTATTGCGTTTTCTGGTAATTTTACCTTTAGTAGGTTTTCCAGTTGGAGACACAGGATGTCTACCTCCAGATGTTTTACCTTCACCACCACCATGCGGGTGATCTACAGGGTTCATTGCAACACCTCTGACAGTTGGTCTTATTCCAAGCCATCTTGATCTTCCAGCTTTACCAATTGTTGCGTTTTTGTTATCAGGGTTGGAAACTGAACCGATTGTTGCCATACAATTTAATGAAAATAATCTTATTTCACCTGATTGCATTTTCACTAGAGCATATCCACCATCTTTTCCAACAAGCTGTGATGAATTTCCAGCTGATCTTGAAATTACTCCGCCACTTCCTGGTTTGATTTCAATATTATGAATAGTTGAACCAATAGGAATTACTGATAATGGCATAGCATTACCAATTTTGACATCAATTAAATTTCTTGATGAAGTTATTGTGTCACCAACATTTAGTTTGTTAGGAGCTATTATATATGAGTAAATTCCGTCAGTATATTTTAATAAAGCAATAAAAGAGGTGCGATTTGGATCGTATTCGATTCTTTCAACTTTTGCCTCTATATCATATTTATCTCTTTTGAAGTCGATAATTCTATAGCTTTTTTTATGACCAGCAGATTTATGTCTGACAGTGATGTGTCCAATATTGTTCCTACCTGATTTTTCAGAGGATTTTTTGGTAAGAATTTTAAGTGGTGATCCTTTCCATAATTCTGATTTGTCAATTGAGACATACTGTCTCATTGTAGGTGTTGTTGATTTATAATTTTTTAGTCCCATTTTATGATCCAAAATTAATTGTTTGATTCTCTTTTAAGGTTACAATTGCCTTTTTGTAAGATTTTTTGCTACCGATAATACCCTTAAATCTTTTTGTTTTTTCTTTGTTGTTAATTATGTTTACCTTTTCAACATCAACATTGAAAATTTTTTTAATTAAAGATTTTATTTCGTTTTTGGTAGTATTTTTATCTACTTTAAAGCTATATTTGCCATTAGCTGAAATTTTGTTTGATTTTTCAGTGTAGACTAATCCAAATATTTTGTCGTAATTTATGAATGATGTCATTATTTTATTTCTCCTAAAATTTTATTAGAAAATATCTCCTTTTCAACTAGAAGGCAGTCATAATTTAGAATATCTAGGGTATTAATTGCCTTGTGATTAACCAGTTTAATATTTTTAATATTTCTTGCCGATTCGATAATTTTTGAATTGTCATTATGAATTATCAAAAGGCTAGCGATATTATTTTGATTAAGAAATTTAGAAATTTTGCTAGTATTTACAAAATTATTTAATTCGCTGTAGGTATAAATTTTGTCATTTAGAATTTTATATTTGATTGCATCAATTTTTGCAGTTTTTGCAATATTTTTTGGAATTGAAAAATCAAAACTTCTTGGCATAGGTCCATGACAAGTTCTGCCGCCTACAAACTGAACTGAGCGTTTGCTACCTTGACGAGCTCTACCGGTTCCTTTTTGTTTCCATGGTTTAGCTGTGGTTCCAGAAATTTCTGCCATAGTCTTAGTTTTTGCAGATCCTGATCTGTTTCTTGCAAGTTGCCATCTAACTACATATGCAATTGTTTTTGGACTTTCAACTTTTATTTCAGATCCGAACTTAAATTCTTTTTCGGAAATTTTGCTATTTTGAAAATCGATTTCCTTAATATTTTTAATATTCATATTAAATATTTTTTAGTTTAATTAGTAAATCAGAGCCATTTCTTCCTGGGACTGAACCTCTTACTGCTACTATTGAGTTTTCTGGGTCAATATATTCAATTTGAAGATTTTTAACTGTGATATTTTCAACTCCAAGATGA
>JALREU010000199.1 GCA_023256705.1 Rickettsiales bacterium | reverse complement strand
GTTTGGCGAGCAAATAACTTAACATCAATAGATGGAAGATTAATGATTGGCCAAGGAACCAATCCAATGAATTTTGATAGACTTGGTTCAATCACTTTGTTAAATGGTGGATTAGTTGGTTTTTCAGGGTGGGCAAATAATTATTTTCCAACTGGAGTTGCAATTAATACCAATTATATAACAATAATTACGGTAAATAACAACTTAGCAACAAATAATATTTCAGTATATAATAACTCAAATACTGCCACCACGGGGTCATCATGGGTTCCAGGAAATTTAAATCTTGGAGTTGGCTTATTTTACATTGGGGGAATAGACGCTATCGCAAATTATCATTATTCAGGATTAATCTCTGAGGCTATAATATTCGATAGAACATTAAAACTTGACGAAATTAGGGCAATAAATAATTACTTAAGTAAAAAATATTCAATTAAAATATCTTAGTTATAATAATATTTAACATAAGATATAGCAACTATGATTTTATAATTATTTTAAAAATTATCTAATGTATAAAAGAGTCTTAAATTTTTCAATAAATTTATATTATTCGATTATTTTAAAATTTTTAATCTTATTTTTAAAAAACATATTTAAAAAATCCCCTGAAATCATTTATAATATTTTATAAACAATTTATCTAATTAAATTAATTATATAAATTATATTAATAAATTAAATGGCGGAATGAGTTATTTTATGGAAAAATTTATTCGAAAAATGTTTGTAATATTTTGCCAAGTCAAATAATAAGTCGAATAATAATTTGCTAACTATATTGGAAGTTATCTTTGAAGATTTATTGAATTGGAATACGCCATTTTTTTCCAAGATATGATTCTATAGCTTTTCGTTCTTCTGTTTTTAAAGCTCTATCGAAAATTATTATCTCGGCAATAGTTCCATTCATATATTCTAAGGTAAAAGTTGTTCCAATGGTATTATTAATAGAAGTGCTAGCACGATTGCTTGAAGGGGTACTTCCTTTAAAAACTCCATCGACAAATCCCTCTCTAAGCGATAGATTGTAAGTAAAGGTATAGATTTGTAACTTATTTATCACCGAAGCATTAGAAATACCTAAATCAACATTGAACCAATAATTATAAAAAACACCTGCTGCAGGGTCGTAACGAAAAGCATTTGTTTGATTATTGTTATTGTACGATCCAGAGCCCATAACTCCGCAAACACAAAAGCTGTTAGTTCTCGATACAAAAATGATAGTGTAGGGCATATTTGCAAAAGGGATTGTTCCGTTGGGAAGGTTAAAAAAATCCTGATCAACAAATTTAACGACAGGTAATCCTGTGCCTTGATCTATGCTATATTGAGGTTTATTGATATCGTTAGTTTGAAAAGCATTTTTTTTGTCGGTTGAAGTTGGATTAATATCGTACCAATTAGTTAGGAGAGCTTGATCGCTCATTTGATTTTCATCAAAGCTTTT
>JALREU010000198.1 GCA_023256705.1 Rickettsiales bacterium | reverse complement strand
AGGCTGTTCCTCTAGATCTTGGTATTATGTCGTTTGCGAATGCTTGTGCTTGGTTAATTTCTTTTTCCTTGTCTGCTTTGGCAGTTTGAACATCTCGAAATGCATCTATTACTTGTTCGGGTGGATCAACTCTACGAAGCTGAACTAAAACTATCCTAATTCCAGCATTGTAAGAATCTAAAATTTCTTGCAAAAGATTTTTGGCATCTTGCTCGATTTGCATTTTTCCATCAGATAAAGCTTGGGCAATTGGGGTGCGTGCGATAATTTCGCGCATCGCGCTTTCAGAAGATTTGCGGATGGATTGATTAGGTTCGGCGATATTAAAAACGAAGTCTTTGATATTGGCGATTTGCCATTGAACCTGAAATTGAATATCGACGATATTTTCGTCGCCAGTGAGCATTAAGCTTTCAGCATTAAAATTTCGTTGACCAATATTATTGGATAATTTTTTGGTTGATGAAAAGCCAAATTCCTCGGTATTAACATTGGTAACGCTTTTTTTAATAACTTGTCCAAAGGGGTAGGGAATATGATAATTAAGACCAGGTTCCGAAGTGCGGTAGAATTTTCCAAAATATAAAGTTACAGCATTTTCATCGGGATCAACTTTGTAAAAACCGAAGCTTAAATAAGTTAAAATTATAATTAAAACCATGATTCCGATTCCTGATTTTGTGGCTTTTGTTGGATTTTGAGATTGGGCAGAAAAATCATTAAAAAACTTTAAAACTTGTTTAATAATTTTGGTAATAAAGTCGTCGGAATCATTATTATTATTGGAGGAGTTGTTATTTTTTTTAAAAAAATTATTAGTGTTTTTTGAATTATTGTTATTGGAATTTGATGAGTTATCTTTACTGCCACTTGAGTTTCCTCGATTACCGTTGCCTTGATTGCCATTGTTTCCACCCCAAGGGCCTCCGCCCCAAGGACCAGATGAATTAGAAAAGTTTTTAAGGTTGTCAATAATTAGCTTGAACATCGAAATAATGTTTGAATTTATTAAAATTTTGGGAGATATTTGAATGCCCGATATTAATTTTCTACAATATCAAATTCAATTAAAATTTTAAATGCCAATCAACGATTCCAAAACCCTTGCGGATTTTATAAATAAGCCTTCCGAAGTAATTGGAGTAAAAAAAATAATTCTAGTTGCATCAGCCAAAGGTGGAGTCGGAAAATCGACTTTGGCTTGTAATTTAGCACTTTTTTTAGCGCAAAAAATTTCGTCTGTTGCTTTGGTCGATGCGGACATTTATGGACCTTCAATCGCTCACCTTCTTGATATTAACGACAAACCAAAAGTTATCGATAATCAATTTCAGCCATTAATTAAAAATAATTTAAAAATCATGTCGATTGCCAACCTGACCGATTCAAGTCAAGCAGGAGTTTGGCGCGGACCAATGGTAACTAAAATTTTATATCAATTAATCAGAAGTACAAATTGGCAATTT
>JALREU010000197.1 GCA_023256705.1 Rickettsiales bacterium | reverse complement strand
AAAATAAATCCTATTAAGAAAACTAAAAAATTCCAAAAATAGTTTTTTTTTTCATTAGTATTTTCAACTAATTTTTGTTCTTTACCGATTCCAATTGATTTTTGAAAATCATAATCTTTTAAATTATCTGTAATATTATCAACACCAAAAGATACATTATTTTGAACAAGTTTTTGAGCAATATTTTTACGATATTCCCATTCATTCACTGACTTTTCTAAAAAATAATGTGTTTCATAACTTGCAATTTTGAGGTTAATTATTAATAATTTTTGATTGATATGACTAAATGAAACAGTATTTTCATAATATTTGTTAAAAGTTTTAAGCATCTCATTTTTAAATTTAGAAATATTTTGTTCAATTAATTCAGCATCTAAATAGGTAATACAATGCTCACCATCAGAACTAATTTCATCAATAATATATCTATTAAGAAAAAGTTTAAGATTAAAAAGTTTTTGATAAATATATAAAATATCGTTCATAAATGCATAATAATTGTCATAATCTTTATTTTTTAAATAAAAATTAGGAATAACTAAATAAGGATCGGTTTCATGATAAACCTTTACCTCATTTTTCTGTTCTCTAACTAATTCCATTTTTTTATAAATTAGCTTATAATATATAAAAAATCAATTTTTTATGGAATATTTATATAGTTATTTTTTCTTAAATGTTAAAAGGTGTAAAAGGCTGGTGTTGCTTGTGTAAATCTAGCGGAACTAATAATTGCATTTTTTTAGAAGAAATCAAGAAATTGGCAACGAGCATATAAATAATAATAAATTATAAAAAAATTGATATAAATAAATTATAAAAATTACGGATATACCTATAAAATGGCGTCTCTATTTGCACAACAATTATATTTTATGGCTTTTCAGAAAAGGAGAGAGCAACTTGAACGGTTGTTCCCGCACCACTCTGAAAACCATCCAAATATTCCACCATCAATATATGGTGTGGTTATCAATAGCAAACAAAAGCGTGATTTGCTATCGAAATCTTATTTGTCAGTTATCCTTGCTAAAAAATTGGTAGGGAATATTCGATATCCACAAAGACATGCTCAAATGATTTTGTCACGGCAACACTTTTTTCAAAATGTTAAATGTGTGGCAACTCTAGCGGGGCACAGCAACCTTGTTAATTCTGTTCCTGTTGCGTTCCATCCAACAGCGCCCCTTTTGGCAACTGGCTCCGAAGACAAGACCGCGAAGTTGTGGCGCTTTTCACCCGACGGATCGGCAGCGACTTGTGTGGCAACTCTGACGGGGCATAGCTGCAGTGTTTTTTCTGTTGCGTTCCACCCAAAGGAGCCCCTTTTGGCAACCGGCTCCAACGACAAGACTGTGAAGTTGTGGCGCTTTGAATCCGACGGTTCGGCAGCGACTTGTGTGACAACTCTGGCGGGGCACAGCAGCGAGGTTTGGTCTGTCGCGTTCCACCCAACAGCGCTCCTTT
>JALREU010000196.1 GCA_023256705.1 Rickettsiales bacterium | reverse complement strand
CAAAATTTTTTTGTAAAAAAAATTTTACCCTCTGAGCAAGGGGAGGGTGATGACACTGCTAATTTTGCCCATAAAGTTAGGGGGTTTGATGGCACTTTTGCAAGTCCAGTTGGCTTATTTGATTGTGGCTTCTTTTTTTCGTTAAAGCATCTCTTGGCTTTTGCGAAGTTATTTGCATTGATGCGTCAGCGAGTGCTGGGATTTGTGCGCTAGCAAGCAAGCTTTGATTATGGTTAGTCGCTGGATGTTGCCTTGGCGATGATTCACATTCATCTAAAAACGAACTATCGGTTTTTAGGTTTAAATTGACGGCATTGCTAAGAATTTTTTCGGTTTCTTGAATTATTGGCAATTCTTCTAAATCTCCGTAAGTTAGGGAGGATATTGTTTGTTCTACTGAAGTTGTTTCTTTCGAAGCTCTTAAGGCTGGTGCGTTAAATTGTGATAAGGAAATTCTTTCAACAACGGGTTTTGTAGAAAAAATTTCTTCGACCTTGTCTTTGGTTATTTCTTCGATTGATAATTGATTAACATTATCTTTAATTTTGTTTAAAACATTAGGCTCTCCAGATATATTGCTGGGCAAAAATTTGATTAATTCAAGAAATTTTTTAAGATTTTCTTGGGGATTTTCTTCAATTATTTCTAAAAAAATATCAAAAAATAATTCTTTAATTTTTAATTTTTTTATTTTTTCATTTTTTCATTTTGCATAGATAAATCTTCACCCGCGTCCCTTAATGCCAAGATTATATTTGAAGACGCATCTGATGATTTTTTACATAATATATTTGCCATATTTGAAGGGGTGAAACCAAATTTTTTATCCCTATCTTGTTTAGTTATGTAGGCTAAATCTTTAATGTTATCAATTAGAGTTTTACTAATCTCGCTTAGTTTTTCTGGGCTTTCAAGACCGCATAGGGCAATGATTTCCCAATATTTCATTTTATTGGTTTCATCTAATTTTTCTAAATTTTGCTTTGATTTAGCAATAAATTCGATGGTGTCTTTGAGATTTAATGAGGAATTAGAGATAAATTTAAAAATATTAATTTCATTTTTAGATCTCTCGCCAATTATAGTGCTCTTTATAAACTCCTGATTGGCTTGAAGGTATGAAAATTTATCACCAATATCTTCATTGTTATTTTTTCTTGATAGCAGAGTAAGTATTTTTTCGAGCGGAAGAAATTCTCTTGACTCACCAATATCGGTTATTGTTTGAAAATTAGTTGCAAAAAAAGCCATAATTTTATTAATCGATTCATGATTGGCGAGTACTCGAATTAGTTCATTCCCAATAAGTTCTTTGCCTTGAGTGATATTTTTGATTAATCCTGCATATTTTAAAATTTCGGTTTGTCTTTCAAAAATAGAAATATTTTTTGATTTATCGGCGAAATGTAGTTTAGAGGCCCGATTAGGGCTTATTCCAATTGCTCTAGCGCTTCTCTCAATGGATTGGTTG
>JALREU010000195.1 GCA_023256705.1 Rickettsiales bacterium | reverse complement strand
TAATTTAGAAATAACTATTGTTGATGCCAGATTTGCTAAGCCTTTTGATGAAGAGTTGGTTTTGAATTTAGTCAAAACTCACCAATTATTTATTACCATTGAAGAGGGTGCAATTGGCGGTTTTGGTAGTTTGGTTGGCAATTTTTTACATAATTCTTCTTCTCTTGATGATGGCAAATGTAAATTCCGTTCATTATTTATGAAAGATGAATTTATCGAACAAGATGATATTGCTAAAATGCGCATTAAAGGCGATTTGGGCGAGGATTTTATTGTCGATCTAATCAACAAATCGCTTTAATCTTACCAAAGACCCGTGCCAATTCTGGTGTCGCCTTTACCTGTCATTTTAAAGATATTGCCAAGGCTGTGTGCCATAGGGTTGTATCTTTCTTCATCGGCAACTGGCGGGTTCATATCGGCAGCTTGAAGAGTGCCAAGAATTGATTGCCGACAAAAATAATGTCCGCCCCAAAAAATGGTGTTATAATCATTAAAATTCTTTTTAATATCACGAATATCATTCCAATTCACATCTTTTAATTCTTTTTTGTAGCGACGACGGATTTTGGCATAATCTGGATTTGAAGAAGTGATATCTGGATCGCGTTTCCATGAATAAAAGGATTGATAAATAGCTCCACCAAATTGTGTGCCAAGACCAGATTCGCAACCGTGAATCCAACCTAAACGAAAGCCGGGAGAGCCTTCTTTTGGGGCATGGCGAAAGATAAAGCCAAAAGGTTTATACCAATAAGGGGTGCAAGATGATAAAAAAATTAAAGTTAAAAATGTTAAAATTTTATTGCCCATAATACGAACCTGAATAGCCTTGACCAAAAAATTGCCCAACTGAACCACCTGCCCAAAAAGGGTTGCTAGAAAATGCTGAACCAGTATTTCCACCTCCACCTTTTTGCAATACGTCGAAAATACCATCAATCCCATTTCCTGGAGTAGTTACGCTTTGGCTAAAAACTCCACCGTCAAACAAACCATCGCCAACCGTGTTCCAATCTTGTGCCATCATAGTTGGGTCGTAATAATTTAAATAATTATCAAATGAGCTTTGTGGGTTGGAAATTACTTGCATAAAACAAAAGGCAATTCCTCTGGAATGGCCGAATTTATATTCGGAATTACCAATCATTTTTGGGTCATATTTATAGCCTTTGTAAATAGTTTTGTAAAATGGGTTGCCTCTTGCGTATGTTACGGTTTCGCAACCATCGCGATAGCCTTTTTGAAAAGCTGGTGTTCCTTTTGGAACTTTAATTTTGGTCATCGAATAAAATGGACTTCCGGCATCGGCAATCCATTTACAAGAAAAAATATTTAGGCTGAAAAAAATTACCAGAAAAAATCTTTTCATTAGCGAAACCCTTTAAATATTGAACCGAAAATTGACGATTTATGCCTAATATAAGTATGACGAAAACAATACCAGAAAGCACTATCCCAAGCATCGCGGTAGCTGGTTG
>JALREU010000194.1 GCA_023256705.1 Rickettsiales bacterium | reverse complement strand
CCAATTTTGAAAATCGCATGCTTTTTTTGCCATGGCAAATTCTTCCACAAATGCAACTAAACAAAAATTTTAGTTCCGAATTGTTGGCTAAATTAGATCCATCGCAAGAATTAATCTTTATTTGTAGAACTGGTGGACGCTCCAATAATTCTGCTGAATTAGCAATTCAGATTGGCTTCAATAAATGCCATAACATCATAAATGGCTTTGAAGGCGATTTGAATAATCAATCACAAAGGGGCAAAATCAATGGCTGGAAAGCCTCAAACCTTCCATGGAGACAATCATAATGAATGAAATCACCAATAAAATTAACATCGATAAACTCCAAGCTCTAAACGATTCTGAAGGTCTTTTAAAAAATAAAATTGATTTTCTTAATAATTGCCAAAAAATTCTCGATACCGATGTTTACCAAAAATGGTTTTTAGATATACAAATCTTTAGTTTTACAGCTCACGAAATTATCGTTTCAAGCCCATCCAAACTCAGTCGGGATTGGATTAATCGAGAATTTTTTTCACAAAAACTTTTTATCGCAAAATTAAAAGATTTTTACCCAAAATTAATAAAAATCTCTGCCATTTTTATCGCAAATCAATCTGACAAAAAACTTGATATTCCAAACAATAGTCCAACCGAACCTGAATCTAAGCCATTTAATAAGGTTATCAACCTCTCAAAACACGATAATATTTTTGCGTATGGAACCGAACTAAATCCAAAATTCACTTTCCAAAATTTTATCAGCGCTAAACATAACAAAATCGCACTATCGATGGCAAAAATAATTGCCGGTTGCCCAGAAACCCCGCAATTATTTGATGACAAAATTCCACTTTTCATCCATGGAAACGTTGGCATGGGCAAAACTCATCTAGCGCAAGCAATTGCTTGGGGCATTAAAGCTAACAATTCCTCTAAAAAAGTTGTTTATTTATCTGCCGAAAAATTCATGTTTCACTTCGTTCAATCGATTAGAAATAATGAAATTATGACCTTCAAAGAAAAAATGCGCTCAATTGACGTCTTAATCGTTGACGATGTTCAGTTTATTTCGGGCAAAGATAGCACACAGCAAGAATTTATGAACTGCTTTAACTCGCTTGTTGAGGATAATAAACAAGTTGTTTTGGTCTGCGATCGCTGTCCGACCGCACTTGAAAATATTGATGAGAAACTCAAATCCCGCATTTCTGGAGGCATGATTGTTAACTTCAAAAACCCCGATTTCGCTGATCGCTTGGCAATTATAAAAGGGAAAACTCAACAATTGAATCTAGAAATTTCAGATGAAATATTAAATTTTGTAGCAACCAATTTAAAAGGTTCTAATCGTGATTTAGAAGGTGCCATCAAAAAAATATACGCTGAAAAAATCTTTGGAGAGACCGAAATTAACTTAAACTTAATTAAAAATATTTTGGTCAATTACATTAACAGCTCTAAAAACAACAATTTATCAATTGAAAAAATTCAAAAAATCGTAGCCGACTTCTAT
>JALREU010000193.1 GCA_023256705.1 Rickettsiales bacterium | reverse complement strand
TGCCTTTTCAATCATCCACTTTCCGCCATTCAAAACCATTTTTTTAGCATCGACCCTTTTGTAAAAGTTATTATTCTTATCAAAAAACCACATACTTACTTCAAATAAATCCAAACTATTTTTATAAATTTTTCTGGTAACTATAATTATATTTTCTGAATCATTTATTAAATTTTTTTGTCTAAACCATATACCATTACCAATATCAAGAGTTTCTCGCATTTCTGTTTGCAGATATTTCGCTTCAAAGTTATTATATTTATTCGAAGACCAAATCTCAAATAAATTAAAAAAGATAATCCAAATAATTGCCAAAAATATTGCCGAAATAATGAGTGGATTTGCAATTTGCCACAATGAATATCCACAGTTTCTGATAACGGTTATTTCGGTTCGATTTGACATTTGAAACAAAGTATAAATTGAGGAAATTAAAACTATCGAGACAACTATAGATGAAAGGTTCTTGGGGGTTTTTAAAAAAGATAAAATAAACATTAATTTAATTCCGACTTGTGCATCATTAATTCGGTTAAAAATATCGATTAAATTTACTAAAAAAAAGATAATCCAAAAGCCCAGAACGATGATTAGGAAGTTTTTAAGAAAATTTTTTGCTAAATATAAATTAATTTTATTGAGGATCATTTTTTGATATAAAAATTAGCATTTATAAAGCCTAAAAAAATCGCTAAGAAAATTAAATTTACCAAATATGGCAGGAAAAAAATATCATCGATTTTATCCGTCATTCGAAAACTAAATATAAGCATTATAACATATGATAAACATAGACCCAAAGCCCAAAAAGATATCCAAAAATTGCCTCGCCTTGATAGTTTTGCATTTAAAATTATGGTCGAAATTATAAGACTAAATATCAATGAAATTAGCGGTTCGTTGATTCTTTTATGTAACTCCGAGCGCAACGCTCTTATTTGTTCATCAGTTGATAATATATCATAATTGATTAACTCAGTAATAAATCTTTCATTGGGCTTCCACTTAAAATCTGAATATTCTTGATCCTTGTTATTTAAATTAAAAACATAGCTATCAAATTTTAAAATTTCGGTCTTGCCAGATTCAAAAATATACTTTTGCAAAGATCCATTCCAAAGCTTTAAATAAACCGCATCATCTTGGACAACTAAATTACCCTTTTGAGCAGTTATAGTGATAGTTGAATCGCTTTTTGTTTGGTCGTTAATTATTAGCCCCTCAAGATTATTTTGGTCATCGCGCTTTGCAGAATATAAGGTAATTCCATTGAAGCTTTCAAAAGTTTGAGGATTGAAAGCAATATTTGTATAATTTTCTTTGATTGTGTTGCGCGATATCCTCAGTTGTTTGTTGGCCAAAGGCATTAAATAAAAAGATAAAAAATAACAAATTAAAGTTATAAAAATCCCCAAAAAGATTATTGGTTTTGAAATCTTAAGGTTTGATAAACCACAATTTTTTAAAATGACAATTTCACTGTTATTGTTTAATTTATTTAGCGAAAGAAGG
>JALREU010000192.1 GCA_023256705.1 Rickettsiales bacterium | reverse complement strand
AACCGCTTCGGTAAGCACTCCGCCTTGTTCATATCCAACATAGCCGGGAGGTGCGCCAATTAATTTGGAAACCGCGTGCTTTTCCATAAATTCACTCATATCGATACGAAGCAAAGCAGTTTCGTCATCAAAAATAAATTCCGCTAAAGCTTTGGAAAGCTCGGTTTTGCCGACTCCAGTTGGCCCTAAAAATAAAAATGAACCAATCGGGCGTTTGGCATCTTGCAAGCCTGCCCTTGCTCGCCTTAAAGCATTGGCGATGGCAACCAAAGCCATATCTTGCCCAATCACTCTTTTACGAAGCAAATCTTCCATTTTTAGCAATTTTTCTTTTTCGCCCGACAAGATTTTATCGATTGGCACGCCGGTAATTTTGGCGATAATTTTGGCGATATCCTCTTCGCCAACCGATTCGTTAAGAAGTTCGTCATTAAAAGAAGATTCAAGATTCAAAAGCTCTTTTTGATATTCAGGAATGGTGCCATAAGTAAGCTCTCCAGCCTTGGCTAAATTGCCTTCTCGTTGCGCTTTTTCGAGTTCAAATTTGGCACCTTCAATTTTGGTTTTTAATTCATTAATTTTGAGTCTTTTCATTTTTTCGGCTTGCCATAAATTCGACATTTCCGCCGATTTTTGTTCGAGGATTTTTAGCTCATTATTAATTTTTTGCAAACGATCTTTAGAACCTAAATCATCTTCGCGTTTTAAAGCTTCGACCTCAATTTTAAACTGAATAATTTTGCGGTCAATTTCGTCAAGTTCGGTTGGCTTAGAATCAAGTTCGATTTTCAAGGCACTGGCCGCCTCATCAATTAAATCAATGGCTTTGTCGGGCAAAAAGCGGTCAGTGATATAGCGGTTTGAAAGAGTAACTGCCGATACCAAAGCCGAATCTTTAATTTTAATGCCGTGATGCATTTCGTATTTTTCTTTGATGCCTCGCAAAATCGAAATAGTGTCTTCAAGGCTTGGCTCTTCGGTGTAGACTGCTTGAAATCTTCTTGCAAGAGCGGGATCTTTTTCGATATATTTACGATATTCGTCAAGAGTTGTTGCGCCGATGCAATGAAGCGAACCACGAGCCAAAGCAGGTTTAAGCAGGTTTGAAGCATCCATGGCGCCATCGGTTTTGCCAGCTCCAACCAATAAATGCAGTTCATCAATAAATAAAATCACATCATCATTATTTTCAATTTCCGACAAAACCGCCTTGAGCCTTTCTTCGAATTCACCACGAAATTTTGCACCCGCAATTAACGCCCCCATATCAAGCGCCATCAATTTTTTGTCCGCCAAAGATTCTGGCACATCGCCATTGACAATTCTAATCGCCAATCCCTCAACAATGGCAGTTTTACCAACTCCCGGATGCCCAATTAGCACTGGATTATTTTTTGTACGGCGGGAGAGAATCTGCATTACGCGTTCAATCTCTTTTTCACGGCCAATTACTGGATCTAGTTTTCCTTCGCGCGCAGCTGTAGTTAGATTGCGACCGAATTGATCAAGGATTAAAGAGGTGGA
>JALREU010000191.1 GCA_023256705.1 Rickettsiales bacterium | reverse complement strand
TAAGGAGCAAGCCGAAAAAGAAGGTCTTGACAAAATCTTTATCGAGTCAGGTTTTGAGTGGCGCGAACCCGGTTGCTCAATGTGCCTTGCAATGAATGCCGATAAGCTTGAAAATCACGAAAGATGTGCCTCAACTTCAAATCGAAATTTCGAAGGC
Organism: Rickettsiales bacterium; assembly: GCA_023256705.1. Lineage (GTDB taxonomy): Bacteria > Pseudomonadota > Alphaproteobacteria > Rickettsiales > UBA1997 > CAILUF01. Next base: position 1,391 of record JALREU010000191.1, on the reverse strand, counting down.
AGACAAGGTCGAGGTGGAAGAACTCACTTGCTTAGCCCAGCAATGGCAGGAATTTCTGCAATTACTGGACATCTAACCGATGTTAGAAAATATTTAAACTAATGCTGATTTATTTTCGTAACAATCAAAATACATCACGCAATTACGATTATACTTCATTTGGTTTTAACCCAATTGCCTTAAAAAAAATTGATGACAATCAAAATATCAAAATAAATCTTAATTTTATTAAGGATTTACTTGCAATATTTTCTTCTATTTTTTTATCTTCATTAGCCTATGGAATATTGATGGTCTTGATTGCTTTTCGCCTTGAAGCCAATGTCAAAAACGAAAATTTAATAGCAATTTCAACAATGGTGCAAATAGGTGCCGGGGTTGTCTTCTCTCGATTCTTACCATCTTTTGGCAAAAAAATTGGCATTATAAAAAGCATTGTAATTGCAAGCTTCATTGGATCAATTTGTTCAGTGGCTTTATTTGATTTTATCAATTATCCAATTTGGTTAATTATAATATATTTTTTAGGCACATCATTATTCACATCATCGGTAACTAGAAACACCGTTATGATCGACCTCACCCCACCAAAAATTCGCTCTATAGTAATTTCTATAAGCATGACATTAGTTGCTTTTGGCAATGGAATTGGGGCATTATTACTCAATTTTATCAAAACTGAAGACAAAATTTATAGTTTTTTACTCGCTAGTTTTTTATTTGCCATCTCTTCCCTCCCCTTAATCCGCTTAAAAAAAGCCGACTCAATTGTTCGTGAACAAAAAAATATTGCAATTTGGCGATATATTTATAACTCACCAAAAATATTTCTTTCTGGCTTCACTTTTAGCTATATTATGGCTTCTTGCAGCGCCTTTTGTGTAATATACGGTTTAAAATCAGGTTTAACTAAAAATGAAGCTTCGATGCTTCTCTCTGCACTTTTATTTGGAACGGTTTTTTATATTCCGCTTGGTATTTTATGTAATTTTTTCAATCGCCGTTTTATCATGATTTTTTCGGCAATTTTATCGCTTTACATTATTTATTTAATTAATTTTTTTAGCGACAGAGAAAATATTAATATTTTATTTTTCTTGTTATTTTCAGTAATTTCAGGAATGAAACTTCCCACCATGGTTTTAATCAATGAAAAATATAAATCGACACAAAGATTAATGGTCAACAGCGCCTTCACCAGAGTTGCCTTAATTGGAGTTATAGTTGGGTTATTTGCCACTGGTAATTTTATGAAATATTTTAAATATGTACTGCTAGCCTGCAGCGTTTTTTTAGCGATTTTTGGTCTGATCTACAATTATCCTTCTGTGCAGTCTGACTTAAATAAAAAGATAGTAGTTATTGTGCCGCCTAACGGTAAAGATGAATAT
>JALREU010000190.1 GCA_023256705.1 Rickettsiales bacterium | reverse complement strand
TTTGGCGGAAGAATCCTTGCTACTGTTCAAGTTGGCGGATTAAATATTGCTGACGAATTACTTAAAAGAAATTTAGCTGTCCCTTATTTTGGCGAAAAAAAAGAAAAAGATTGGTGTAAGTAGAAAAAAATAGAAAAAAAAGGTAGAAAAGTAAAAACACCCTCAAAGCTAATAAAATAGCCATTCCAAAATAATAAAATCCTATTTTTATTGAAGTTTAAAAGGCTTCGAGCCTTGATTTTACTGCATCGGTTTTTATTACTAATCCGAAAAAATCCGAAAAAAATGGAGGCTTGATTTTATTGGGTTGAGCTGGGTTTTTCTACTTATTTTCTTTTTATTTTCTAATAATTTATTACTAATCTGAAAAAATCTGAAAAAATTAGACACTTGATTTTATTGGGTTAGAACCCATTTTTACTCTTTTTTTACTCTTTTTTTACTCTTTTTTTACTCTAATTTTAAAACCTACAAATTAAATAAATTAAGGCAATCACGCTAACTACATAGCCAAAAGCATAATCAATCCTTCTTTCTTTCCACGGCAATTTTGAATATTTATCAAATTGATATGAATTAAAAATAATAAATAAAAAAGTTATAATAAAAAGCATTAGACCTCCAAAAATTCATGGTTAATTAAAATATCTATGGCTTCTTTTACAGAATAACAAATATAATAATTCGCATTTATAGCATCTTTAAAAATATTTTCAAATTTCTTTTGATTATCAGATTGTGTCCCAGCAGGTGAGTTTATATCTTTTGGTTTTTTAAATTCAATATAGATATAATGTGCAAGACATAAATTTTTATTATTAGGGCTTGTTTTAACCATAATAAATTCATAATCAGGTTTTCCAGCATTTAAACCCTTTGCTTTTAATAAAGCACCAGTAATTGCATTTCTTTTTTCTCCACTTGCATCATAACTCCACCAATGAGCTTTTAATTTTTTGTATCCTTGATATTGTTTTATTAAAGAAGCAAAATCTTTATGAATTTTGGATTCTGCACCTATACCTTTTTTTCTTTTATATATCATAATTTTTTTAATGTTTTGTCAATTTTCCATAATGCAGTTTTTAAAAGAAAATCATAATATCTTTTATCATCATTATCTTTAATTTGTTTTTTTAACAAATAATCTAAATTTATTATTTTTATTTTACCCCTAGGCTCATAAAAATAAAAACTTTCTTTACCAATATTATATTCACAATAAATTTTATTGTTTGAAAACAAAGATAAAAACCATTTTTTAAAATTCATTTTTTCCCATTTTTTAATGTTTTATCAATTTCTTTAAAAGAAAATCCCCTAAAATATTTAAGATAATTTTCAAAACTTATGCAATCCTCTTTTGCTAAGTGTTTTTTCAAGTTATATTCATAAAACCCGAATAACTCCCTATTAGTTGCTTTGTATGTGAAGGCAACTACAATATGATTTAAATTAAACCAATAATCATTAATACAAATAATCCCGCCAATATCACCACCAACCCAATCATTTACATCATATTCATAAACACCTTTGAAATATTTATTACAAAAATGTTTTGTTAATTCTTCTACTGCATTGTAATAGTT